>NZ_JAAQQT010000688.1:38537-85107 GCF_011742065.1 Aquabacterium sp. A08 | reverse complement strand
AGCGCGGCCGTGGCGTGGCGGATGGCCGTGCCCATGCGGGTGGACCACTGCCCCTGCATGCCCGCCAGCCGGGCCTTGGCCAGCGCGTCGTAGGGCTGGTGGAAGTCCTTGAACCGCCAGTAACGCACGTCGTGCCGGCCGTCGGAGCAAAAGCCGTGCAGTGCGAAGGGGTCGCCCACCTTCTGGATGGCGTCGGCCAGCAGCGCGCAGGCCGAGCGCGTCAGGTCCAGCACCGTGGGGGCCGGGCCCACGTCTCGCCCGCTCGGCCGCTGCGGAGCGGACTCGGTCGGCCTGAGGAGCGGTGACCCACCAGGGGCTTGCACGGGCTCGTTGGTCGATTGCGACAGGTCCAGCAGCACCAGCACCGCGATGTCGCGCGTCTGGCGCACGCTGCGCTGCAGGATGCGCGGGTCGGGCGGGTGGCCCAGGCGCAGGTCGGTCAGCGCGGCGACGGCGGCGTTGAGGTCGATCTCGTCGCCGTCCTCCAGCCGGCGCACCCGCTGCACCCCCTGCGGCTGCAGCGCGTCGAGCACGACCTTCATGCGGCCGATCAGCGGGCGGTGTTCGGTCAGGATGCCGTCGATCACCGCCGGGTCGCCGACCGGGGGGCGGCGCTCCTGCACCGTGGCCCAGGCCGGGCGTTCCAGCTGGATCGCGTGGTCCCACTCGCCGTAGTGCACCGGCGGCAGCACCGGCTCGCGGCCTTCGCTGTCGTTGAAGGACACGCCTTGGTCTTCGTAAGGAAACAGCTCGGTGCCCAGCACCCAGATTTCCTGCGCGTCGTCGCCGGCGCCTTCCACCTCCAGTTCGTTGACGAATGCCATGAGGTCCACCTGCTTGCGCACCTGCCGGGGCGGCGCGTCGCCGGCGGCCAGGCCGCGCTCAAAGTCGAAACCGTCGAAGGCCCAGAAGTAGCGGTTGTCGTCGCGGTAGGGGGCGGTCTGCCCGTCGGTGCGGGGCTGGAAGGCCGGGCCCTGCGTGAGTTCGCTGTAGCGGTGTGCGAGCTGCACACCGATTTCCCAGGACACCGTGTGGTCGTGCGGGTCGGCCTGCAGGCGTGGCAGGGCCTCGGCCCACAAGGCGCGGCCCTGTGCGATCCAGGGGTGGGCGTCCTCGTGGGCCGGGTCGAGCAGCGCGCGCGCGAGGCGGCCCATCCAGTCGCCCGCCGTGGCCTGCTGCGTGGCGGGCGCGGTGTGCAGCGGCGCCCAGAGGGCCCGCAGACCGGGAAAGCGCGCCTGCGCCAGCGCCTCGACCCGTGCGTCCTCCACCAGGCCGATCAGCGCCCTTTGCCAGGGGCTCAGCGACTCGCCCGAGATCGGCCGGCGGGTGTAGACCAGGTGCGCCGCGGCGTGCGCGGCGGCGGCGCGGTACAGCTGCGTCGCATCCACGGCGCCGGCGTTGCCCGCCACCGCGTCGTACGCGTCGGGCAGGTGGATGACGTGGTCCTCGATGAACGGCCGGTAACCCGCGCGCGATTCGAAGTCCCCCGCCGTGGGCCGCATGAAGAAGTCGCGCCCCCACAGCGCGCGCAGATACATGTTCAGGCGCCGCTGCACGTCCACCAACAGCGTGCCCTTGCGTTCCTGCTGCAGCATGGCCAGCGCTTCCTTGGACTGCAGACCGAAGTAGGCGATCTGTTCCACGTGGTGGGTGCGGTGCGCCTGCGCGCCCCAGGTGGCCCAGCGGCGCAAGCCGCCCAGGGTCAACTGGCCCAACAGGGTGTCGAGCTGGTCCAGCATCGGCCGCAGGCCGCGCGGGGCCTGCGCCACCAGCGTGTTCAGAAACTGCAGGTACTGCCCGAACAGCGCCCCATCGGCCAGGCGCCGGGCGGCCGTGGGCGCGGTGGCCAGCACCCGTTCGATCACCGCGCCCGAAGTTTTGGACGCCAGCGCCAGCGCCGTGGTGGCCAGTTCGCCCACCGCGTCCTCGCCCACTTCCCTGGCCACCTGGGGGACACTGTCCAGCCACGCATGGACGAGCGCCTCCCCTCGGCCCAGCCCTTGCAGCGCGGCCGCGCCTTTCACGTAGTGGTCCAGCCCCCGCGCCGACAGCACCTTGGCCGCTTCGGCCCAGCCGTGTTCCAGCCGTTGGCGCAAGGCTGGCTCCAGTGGCTCGATCCACGCGGCCCGGTCGTGCAGGTGGGCGCTCATCGCCGGTCGACCCCTCGCGGTTCAGAAAAACGTCGCGACCGCGGCGTCCAGCGCGTCGCGCATGTCCGGGTCGTCGGTGATGGGGCGCACCAGCGCCACGCGGCAGGCGGCGGGCGCGGCCACGCCTTGGGCAATGAGACGGCCCGCGTGGATGAGCATGCGGGTGGAAATGCCCTCGTCCAGCCCGTGGCCCTTGAGGTTGCGCGCCCGCTCGCCCACGCCCACCAGCCGTCCCGCCACGTCTTCGCCCACCCCGGTTTCGTGCACCACGATTTCGGTCTCCACCGCCGCCTCGGGGTAGTCGAAGTCCAGCGCGCCAAAACGCTGCTTGGTGGACGGCTTCAGGTCCTTCATCAGGCTCTGGTAGCCGGGGTTGTAGGAGATGACGATCTGGAAATCCGGGTGCGCCCGCACCAGCTCGCCCTTTTTTTCCAGCGGCAGCACGCGGCGGCTGTCGGTCAGCGGGTGGATGACCACGGTGGTGTCCTGCCGGGCCTCCACCACCTCGTCCAGGTAGCAGATGGCGCCGTGCCGCGCGGCCAGGGCCAACGGGCCGTCCTGCCAGCGGGTGCCACTGGCGTCCAGCAGGAAGCGGCCCACCAGGTCGGACGCGGTCATGTCCTCGTTGCAGGCCACGGTGATGAGCGGCCTGTGCAGCCGCCACGCCATGTGCTCCACAAAGCGCGTCTTGCCGCAGCCGGTGGGGCCCTTGAGCATCATGGGCATGCGCACCGAGTAGGCGGCCTCGAACAGCGCCACCTCGTCGGCCACGGGGCGGTAGTAAGGCGGTTCGGCGACGCGGTAGGCGGTCAAAGGGTCACTCATGGGGTCTCCTGTCTTCGGCGGCGGCGCGGGGCTTACACCGTCTGGCCGCGGTACACCACCATGCTGGCCCCCTGCGACTGGCTGGCGTTGTCGTAACCGATCAGGCGCACGTGGTTGTCGGGGTTGGCCCGGTGGCAGGCGGCGCATTCGGCCAGGATGCGGTCCACATCGGTTTCGCCGAACATGGGCAGCTTCCACATGTACCAGTACGAATCCATCAGGTACTGCGGCTCGGTGTGTTCCACGGCCGGGTTCCAGCCCCGGCCCACGATGTACTGCACCTGCTGGCGGATCTCGTCCTGCGTCATCGCAGGCAAGTAGGAAAAGGTCTCGAACTTGCGGCTGGCCGGGTCGGACAGGCGGCTGTGGTAGTCCTGCATGGTCATGGTGGGGTCTCCTGCTGGGTGTGTGTGGGGGGGGTCACTGGTGGGCCAGGTCGAGCTTGTCGACCGTGTCGAACTCGAACTTGATCTCTTTCCAGGTTTCCATGGCCATGGCCAGTTCGGGCGAATGTCGGGCGGCGGCCTGCAGCACGGCCTTGCCCTCTTTTTCCACGGCCACGCCTTCGTTGCGGGCCTTGACGCAGGCCTCCAGCGCCACGCGGTTGGCGGCGGCGCCGGCGGCGTTGCCCCAGGGGTGGCCCAACGTGCCGCCGCCGAACTGCAGCACCGAGTCGTCGCCGAAAATATTGACCAGCGCCGGCATGTGCCACACATGGATGCCGCCCGAGGCCACCGGCATCACGCCGGGCATGGAGCCGAAGTCCTGGTCGAAGAAAATGCCGCGGCTGCGGTCCTCGCGGATGAAGCGGTCGCGCATCAGGTCGATCCAGCCCAGGGTGGAGGCGCGGTCGCCTTCGAGCTTGCCCACCACGGTGCCCGAGTGCAGGTGGTCGCCGCCCGACAGGCGCAGCACCTTGGTCAGCACGCGGAAGTGGATGCCGTGGTGCGGATTGCGGTCCAGCACGGCGTGCATGGCGCGGTGGATGTGCAGCAGCATGCCGTTGTCACGGCACCAGTTGGCCAGCCCGGTGTTGGCGCACAGGCCGCCGGTCAGGTAGTCGTGCATGATGATGGGCGCGCCCAGTTCCTTGGCGTATTCGGCGCGCTGGTACATCTCTTCGGGCGTGGGCGCGGTCACGTTCAGGTAGTGGCCTTTGCGTTCACCGGTTTCGCGCTCGGCCTTTTGAATGGCTTCCATCACGAAATCGAAACGCTGGCGCCAGCGCATGAAGGGCTGGCTGTTGACGTTCTCGTCGTCCTTGGTGAAGTCCAGACCACCGCGCAGGCATTCGTACACCGCGCGACCGTAGTTCTTGCCCGACAGGCCCAGCTTGGGCTTGATGGTGCAGCCCAGCAGCGGCCGGCCGTACTTGTTCATGATGTCGCGCTCGACCTGGATGCCGTGGGGCGGGCCGCCGCAGGTCTTGACGTAGGCAATGGGAAAGCGCACATCTTCCAGCCGCAGGGCGCGCAGCGCCTTGAAGCCGAACACGTTGCCCACCAGCGAGGTCAGCACGTTGACCACCGAGCCCTCTTCGAACAGGTCGATCGGATAAGCCACGAAGGCGTAGAAGCAGGTGTCGTCGCCGGGCACGTCCTCGATGCGGTAGGCGCGGCCCTTGTAGTAGTCCAGGTCGGTCAGCAGGTCGGTCCAGACCGTGGTCCAGGTGCCGGTGGACGATTCGGCGGCCACGGCGGCGGCCACTTCCTCGCGGTCCACGCCGGGCTGCGGGGTGATCTTGAAACAGGCCAGGATGTCCGTGTCCTTCGGGGTGTAGTGGGGTTCCCAGTAGGTGCTGCGGTATTCCTTGACACCGGCGTTGTAGGTTTTGACGGCCATGGGGTCTCCTCGTGTGGGTGGGTCGGGTGTCGGTCCGTGGGCTCAGTGCCCGGGGGGCAGGTGCTGAACTGGGATCGATTCTGGGCGCACACACCATTAAGTAAAAGTAAAATGTTTTTACGGTTATGTTTTACTTGAATAAATCTTTTAACCCATGAACCTGCGCCACGTCACCCTGCACCAGCTGCGCATCTTTGGGGCGGTGGCCCAGCACGGCAGCTTCGCCCGCGCGGCCGAGGCGATGCACCTGTCGCCGCCCACGCTGTCGCTGCAGGTCAAGCAGCTGGCCGGCACGGTGGGCCAGCCCCTGTTCGAGCAGCTGGGCAAGAAGATCTACCTGACCGCCGCCGGCCAGACGCTGGCCGAGGCCTGCCAGGACCTGGACCAGCGGCTGGAACGCCTGTCGCAGGACCTGGACGCGCTGCACGGGGTGGAGCGCGGCAGCCTGCGCGTGGCCATCCTGACCACGGTGAAGTACACCGTGCCCAAGCTGCTGGGCAGCTTCTGCGTGGCGCACCCGGGCATCGAGGTGGCGATGCAGGTGGGCAACCGCGAAAACCTGCTGCAGCGCCTGGCCGCCAACCAGGACGACCTCTACATCATGGGCCAGCCGCCGGAGCACATGGACGTGGTGTGCGAGCCCTTCGCCGACAACCCGCTGGTGCTGGTCGCCCCCCCGGGCCACCCGCTGGCGGGCCAGGCCAACCTGCCGCCGCAACGGCTGGCGCACGAACCCTTCGTGGTGCGCGAGGCCGGCTCAGGCACCCGGCTCACGGCCGAACGGTTTTTTGCCCAGCACGGGCTGCAGCCGCCCACGCGGCTGGAGGTCAGCAGCCACGAAGCCATCAAGCAGACCGTGGCCGGCGGGCTGGGGCTGGCGGTGGTGTCGGCCTCCACGGTGGTGGCCGAACTGGCGCTGGGCGAACTGGTGCAGCTCGACGTGCGGGGTTTTCCGCTGCTGCGGCACTGGTACGTGGTGACGCCGCGCGGCAAGCGGCTGTCGCCGGCCGCGCAGGCCTTCAAGGCGTGGTTGTTCGATCACCGCCCGCCAGCGGCCCCGCCGGTGCGTCCGGTGGCGGCGCGACCGGCACGTCGCCGTGCGGCCCGTCCGGCGGGGCCAACCGGCGGATGACCACCTGATCGATGCGGCGGCCGTCCAGCGCCAGCACCTCGAAGCGCCAGCCGGCCACCTCCACCGAGTCACCCACCTCCAGCAGCTCCCCGGCCACCGTCTGCATCAGGCCGGCCACGGTGTTGTAGCGGTCGCGGTCCTCGTCGGGCAGGCTGTCGATGTCCAGCCGGGCCTTCAATTCGTGCGCGGGCATGGCGCCGTCGAGCCGCCAGGACCCGTCGGGCAGCGGCGTGGCCCAGGCCTCCTGCGGGGTTTCGGGCGACAGTTCGCCGGTGATCGCCTCCAGCAGGTCCAGCGGGGTCAGCAGGCCCTGCACCACCCCGTACTCGTCCACCACAAACACCATGCGGCTGGCCTGGGCGCGGAACTGCTCCAGCAACTCCATGCCGCTCAGGGTTTCGGGCACGAACACCGGCGCCACCGCGTTGCGGTACCAGCCGTCGGCCGCGCCACTGGCCTGCAGTTCCAGCAGGCGCGGCAGGTGGATCACCCCGACCACCTCGTCCAGCCCGCCGCGGCACACCGGGTACCACGAGTGCCCGCCCTGCTGCGCCTTGGCCAGGGCTTGGTCGAGCGGGTCGGCCACGTCCAGCCACAGCACATCGGAGCGCGGCAGCATGATGCTGGCGAGCTGCCGGTCGTCGAGCAGGAACACGTTGCGCACCATGCGGTGTTCGTGCGCCTCGATGATGCCGGCGCCCACGCCCTCCTCCAGGCTGGCGTTGATTTCTTCCTCGGTCACGTGCTGCACCGCGTTGTTGTCGATGCGCATCAGCTTGAGCACCCCGTGGGTGGTCATCGACAGCAGCATCACAAACGGCTTGGCGCCCTGGGCCACCCCCGCCATCGGGCGCGACACCCAACGCGACACGGTTTCCGGGTACATCTGGCCAATGCGCTTGGGCACCAGCTCGCCGAAGACAATGGTGACGAAGGTGATCACGACCACCACGATGGCCGTCGCGGTGACGTTGGCCGTGGTGTCCGACAGGCCCCAGCCGCCCAGCCAGGCGGCCAGCCCGGCGCTGAAAGCGGCCTCGCCGACGATGCCGTTGAGCATGCCGATGGAGGTGATGCCCACCTGGACGGAGGACAGAAACTGGGTTGGGTTGTCCAGCAGCTTCAGGGCAGCAGCGGCCCCCTTGTCGCCGCTTTCTGCCATGGCACTCAGGCGCGCTTTGCGGCTGCCGGCCAGGGCCAGTTCAGACATGGCAAAAGCGCCGTTGAGGAGGGTCAGAAAGACGATTAAAAGGATATCCATAATGCGTGGATGGCACTTTACTTCATTGGCGATGTGCAGGGCTGCCACGGCCCTCTCGAACACCTGCTCCAGACCCTGGATTTCTCGCCCAGCCGCGACACCCTCTGCCTGCTGGGCGACGCGGTCAACCGCGGCCCCGGCTCGCTGGCCGTGCTGCGCCGGCTGATGGCACTGGGGAGCTCGGCTCAGTGCCTGCTGGGCAACCACGACCTGCACCTGCTGGCGGTGGCGCACGGGGTGCGCAAGCCGCACCGTTCCGACACGCTGGACGACATCCTGGCCGCGCCCGACCGCCTTGCGCTGCTGGACTGGGTGCGCCAGCGCCCGCTGGCGCTGGAAGCCGGTGGCTGGCTGCTGGTGCACGCCGGGGTGCTGCCCGGCTGGGACCGGGCGCGCACGCTGGCGCTGGCCGAAGAGGTGTCGCAGCACCTGCGCGGCCCCGACGGCGCCGACTGGCTGCACACCATGTACGGCAACCACCCCGACCGCTGGGACGACAGTCTGGCCGGCGCCGACCGCTGGCGCGTGGTGGTCAACGCCCTGACGCGCCTGCGCTTTTGCAACGCCCAGGGGGTGATGGAGTTTTCGACCAAGGACAACGCGGGCGCGGCCCCACCGGGTTACCTGCCGTGGTTCGAGGTCCCGGGCCGCCGCACCGCCGGCACGCCGGTGGCGTTCGGGCACTGGTCCACACTGGGGCTGGTGCAGCGCGCCGACTTGCTGGCGCTGGACACCGGCTGCGTCTGGGGCGGTTGCCTGAGCGCGGCGCGCATCACGCCGGCAACACCCGGCCAGCCGGGTTCGGTCGAGGTGCTGCAAGTGCCGTGCCCACAGGCGCAACGCCCGGGCCGGCACTGACGGCGAGGGCGCCCGCGCTCAATCGACGGTTTCGGGCGGGGGCGCGGCCTTGAACAAGGCGGCGGTTTTCTTGCGCGGCTTGATGAAGGGCGACAAGCCGCGTCCGGCGGCCGGCTTGGCCTGGGCCTCCCAGGCGGGTGGGGCCTCGGGCGCCGCGCTGGGCTCGTAAGGCTTGCTGAAGAACGGGTCCGCCGAGGCCGGTGCGCGGCCGCTGCGCTGCGGCGGGCGTTCGCTGCGTTCGCGCCGCACCTCGTCGCGGGCGCGCTCGTCGTGCCAGTGGCGCTGGCCGTCGTTGATGCGCCCCGTCGGGCCACCAAAGCGGCGGCGGTCGGCTTCCAGTTCGATCGGTTCGACCTCGGCCTTCTTGCCGAGGAGCTTTTCAATGTCGGCCAGGTTGCGCGCGTCCTTGCCACTGACAAACGACACCGCCAGGCCCGAGGCGCCGGCGCGACCGGTGCGGCCGATGCGGTGCACGTAGTCTTCGGCGTTGAACGGGATGTCCAGGTTGAACACCGCCGGCACGTCCTTGATGTCGAGGCCGCGGGCGGCCACGTCGGTGCAGATCAACAACTCGACTTCGCCCTTCTTGAACGCTTCCAGCGCCTTGAGGCGTTCGTCCTGGCTCTTGTCGCCGTGCAAGGCGGCGGCGTTGAGGCCGTCGCGCTCCAGCGCGCGCGCCATGCGGGCACAGCCCAGCTTGCTGTTGAGGAACACGAAAGCCTGCTTGATGCCCTTCTCGCGCAGGATCTGCTTGAGCGCCTGGCGCTTGTCGTCTTCTTCGACCCGGTAAAAGCGCTGCTCGATGGTGGACGCGGTGGCGTTGGAGCGCGCCACCTCGATGGTGACCGGGTCTTGGAGGTAGCTGCCGGCCAGGCGCTTGATTTCGGGCGAGAAAGTGGCCGAAAACAGCAGCGTGGTGCGCTGCTTGGGCAGGTAGCTGAGGATGCGCTGCAGGTCGGGCAGGAAGCCGATGTCCAGCATGCGGTCGGCCTCGTCCAGCACCACGTACTCGACCTGGTTGAGCACGCAGTTCTTGGCTTCAATGTGGTCCAGCAGCCGGCCCGGGGTGGCCACCAGCACTTCCACGCCTTTTTTCAGCTCGGCGGTCTGCGGCTTCATGTCCATGCCGCCAAACACCACGGTGCTGCGCAGTTGGGTGTACTTGGCGTACAGCGCGATCTGCTGGGCCACCTGGTCGGCCAGTTCGCGGGTGGGCAGCAGCACCAGGGCGCGCACCGGGTGGCGGGCGGGCGAGGTGGACGCGTTCTCGTGCTTGAGCATGCGCTGCAGCAGCGGCAGCGAGAACGCAGCGGTTTTGCCGGTGCCGGTCTGGGCCGCGCCCATCACGTCACGGCCCTGCAGCACCACCGGGATCGCCTGCGCCTGGATCGGCGTCATGGCGGCAAAGCCCATTTCGGTGATGGCGCGCTGCAGGGGCGCGGACAGGTTCAGTTCAGAAAAAGCTTGTGTCATGTAGCCGGTTATTGTCGCACCTTGGCGTGAAATGCACAGCAAAACGCCTGGCGACGCCACGCCAGGCGTTGTTTTGACACCGATAGTCCGGCCCGCTCAGGCGTAGGACGGGGCCGGCTCGCTGGTGGCACGGCCCTGGAAATCGGTCCAGCAGCGGCGCGAGAAGTCGTACAGCTTGCAGCGGCGCGCGGTGTTGAAGTACCAGCGCCAGCTGAAGCGCTGCACGATGATGCGGCCGGGCAGCATGTCTTCCAGCAGCTGCTGCGCCTGTTTGAGCTTGTACAGCGGCACGCTCATGTCCACGTGGTGGGCGGTGTGCTCCATGATGTGGTGCACCAGCGCGCCGATGCGCAGCGGAAAAATCAGGTGCACGGTGGTGGAGACGAAGGGCGCGGCCTTGGCCCAGGCGGTCTTGTTGTCGTGCCACTGCGAACGCACGTGGGTGTGGTGCACGTACACCACAAAGCCGATCATGCAGTTCCACACGAAGAAAGGCAGCACCACCGCGGTCAGCACCAGCGTCCAGACGCTTTGCCCGGTCAGGCCCGCCAGGGCCACCACCGCCCCCAGCCACAGCAGGCCAAAGGCCGAGGCCAGCAGGCTGTCGAGGGTGAAGATGGCGCGGCGCGTGGGCATGTGGCGGCGGTTGGGGAAGAACTCCCGCTTCCACCAGATTTCGATCATGTAATAAAAGCCCGGCCCCCAACCGCTGCGGTACAGGCGCTGCAGGGCGCGCTGGAACGGCCCGAGTGCCTGGTATTCGGCCGCCGTCAGCGGCTCCCAGACGAAATCCACGCCCTTGAGGTTGGTGTAGCCGTGGTGCACCACGTTGTGGCCCACGTCCCACAGGCTGTAGGGGGTCAGCGACGGCAAAAAGGCGATGCGCCCCAGCCACTTGTTCAGGGTGCGGTGCTCGGTCAGACTCTGGTGGCAGGCGTCGTGGCCGATGATGAACAGCCGCCCGATCACCAGCCCGGCCACCACCCCGCACAGGGCCTTGAGCCAGACGGCCTCGGCCAGCACCGCCCCGGCGATCAGCGCCAGCCACAGGGCGTAGTCCAGCGCCAGCAGGGCAAAGGCGCGCCAGGTTTGGCGCTGCACGATGGGCACCAGCCAGCCACGGATCACCTTGCGGTGGGGCATGGCATCGCCCGGGGCGATCGGGGTTCCCGGCAGGTGCGGGGTGCGGGCCGGCGAGGCGGCAGAAGCGTTCACGGGATTCGGCATAAAACGGTCCAGGCAATCCATCCAGCGGCACCGCGCGGCGCCGCATCACGAATGCAGGGGATGCTAGCGCCGACGCCCACCCCCGTCCTTGACCCACGTCAAAGCTTGGGCCCGGGGCGCATTTGCGCGACCGGGGTCGTCGGCATATAATCTTTGGCTTTGCTGGCAACATCCACAAACCCTTAAGGAAATTCCATCATGGCAACCAAGCCGAAGAAAAAGAACCCCCGCCTGGCGTCTGGCCGCAAACGCGCCCGCCAAGACGTCAAACTGAACGCCGCCAACAGCTCGCTGCGTTCCAAGTACCGCACCGCCGTCAAGAACGTGGAAAAGGCCGTCGTCGCTGGCGACAAGTCCAAAGCCACCGAACTGTTTGCCAAGATGCAGGCCGTGGTCGACACCATCGCCGACAAGGGCATCTTCCACAAGAACAAGGCCGCTCGCGACAAGAGCCGCCTGTCCGCCAAGGTCAAGGCCCTGGCCGTTGCAGCCTAAGCTGTAACCTCAAGCCCGGGCCCGGGCATCGCCCAGGCCCGCCGTTTGTACCGGGTGCGCTGCCAGCACATCGGCCTCACGGCCAAGAAAAAACCCACCGAGCGATCGGTGGGTTTTTTCTTGGCATCTGAAAGCAAGGCTTCAGCGCGGTGGTGGGTCGGGCAGCAGGCAAGCTTCGGCCACCTGCAGGTCGTTGTCTTTGGCGAAGTTCATGACGAAGTCCCAGGCCATCACGTCGTAGTCGCGCAAGGCGCGGTTGACAACCACGCACTTGACGCCGTTGAGCACCTGCGGAATGCACCAGGGCGAGTAGCTCAGGTGTGCGCCGGGCACCTTGCCGGCCGGGTGGAACTGGGCCATGACGCCCGCCAGGCGCTCGGCCCAGTCGCTGGGTCGAAAGGTCTTGCCCGCGTGGGTGATGCCCTGGATGAAGACTTCTTTGGCGTTGGGAGAGACCATCTGGTGGAGGCCCTGGGTGGGGGTGAAAGGCACGGGCCCGGAGGATCGCTCCGGCCCGCCACGACTCTTCACTATTGTATCTTATATAAGACTTGAGGCTGGTGTTTACCCTAGCCTGACGCAGGCCGCTGGCGGTCACAGGACCGACCCGGGACTGCGCCTAAAATGCATGTTCAACGGCCCGACTTGCGTTGGGCCGCCGTTATTTTGGCCCTGTCACCAGGCTTTGTTTTTTCGGGAACCGCCCATGTCCAACACCTCTGCCCCGGTTGAACCCCACGTCATGACCACCTACGGCCGCGTGCCGATCGCGCTGTCGCATGGCCGAGGCAGCCGCGTCTGGGACGTGAACGGCAAGTCCTACCTGGACGCGCTGGGCGGCATCGCGGTCAACACCCTGGGCCACGCCCACCCCAAGCTGGTGCCGGCGCTTCAGGACCAGATCGCCAAGCTGATCCACACCAGCAACTACTACTACAACCCGGCCACCGAAACCTTGGCGCGCCAGCTGGTGGAGCGCTCGGGCATGAGCAACGTGTTCTTCTGTTCCAGCGGGCTGGAGGCGAACGAGGCCGCGCTCAAGCTGGCGCGCAAGTTCGGCCACGACAAGGGCATTGAGCGGCCCGAGGTGGTGGTGTACGAGAAGGCCTTCCACGGCCGCTCCATCGCCACGCTGAGCGCCACCGGCAACCCCAAGGTGCATGCTGGCTTCGGCCCACTGGTGGAGGGTTTCATCCGCGTGCCCGCCAACGACATCGAGGCCATCCGCCGGGCCACCGCCGGCAACCCCAACGTGGTGGCGGTGTTCTTTGAAGCCATCCAGGGCGAAGGCGGCGTCCACCCCATGACGCCCGACTACATGCAGCAGGTGCGCGCCCTGTGCGACGCCAACGACTGGCTGCTGATGATCGACGAGGTGCAGTGCGGCATGGGCCGCACCGGCAAGTGGTTCGCCCACCAGTGGGCCGGCATCACCCCCGACGTGATGCCGCTGGCCAAGGGCCTGGGCTCGGGCGTGCCCATTGGCGCGGTGGTGGCCGGCCCCAAGGCCGCGCACATTTTCCAGCCGGGCAACCACGGCACCACCTTTGGCGGCAACCCGCTGGCGGTGCGGGCCGGGCTGGAAACCATCCGCATCATGGAAGAAGACGGCCTGCTGGACAACGCGGCCCAGGTCGGCTTCCAGCTGCTGACCGCGCTGACCACCCAATTGATGCAGGTGCCGGGCGTGAAAGAGGTGCGCGGCAAGGGCCTGATGATCGGCATCGAGCTGGACCGCCCCTGCGGCGTGCTGGTGCAGCGCTGCGCCGACGCCGGCCTGCTGCTGAGCGTCACCGCCGACAGCGTGGTGCGCATGGTGCCGCCGCTGATCCTGACCGGCGCCGAGGCGGACGAGATCGTCGCCCTCCTGGTGCCGCAAATCAAAGCCTTTCTGGCCGAAACCACCGCCTGACGCCCGCCATGCACGCCTCCATCACCCCGCCGGTGCCGGTCCAGCACTACCTGCAGTTCAAAGACCTGTCGGCCGACGACTACGGCTACCTGCTGACGCGCGCGGCCTACATCAAGCGCCAGTTCAAGACCTACCAGAAGCACCACACGCTGACCGACCGCACCCTGGCCATGATCTTCGAGAAGGCCAGCACCCGCACCCGCGTCAGCTTCGAGGCCGGCATGTACCAGCTCGGCGGCAACGTGGTGCACCTGACCACCGGCGACAGCCAGCTCGGCCGCTCCGAGCCGATCGAGGACAGCGCGCGCGTCATCAGCCGCATGACCGACATCGTCATGATCCGCACCTTCGGGCAGGAAAAGATCGAGCGCTTTGCCGCGCATTCGCGGGTACCGGTCATCAACGGCCTGACCAACGAATTCCACCCCTGCCAGATCCTGGCCGACCTGTTCACCTGGCTGGAACACCGGGGCCAGCGCGCCGACGGCACGCTGGACGTGAGCGCCCTCAAGGGCATCACCGTGGCCTGGGTGGGCGACGGCAACAACATGGCCAACACCTGGCTGCAGGCGGCCGAGATCCTGGGCTTCAAGGTGCACGTGAGCACGCCCAGCGGTTACGAGATCAACCCCGAAGTGGCGGGCGTGACCTGCCCCGACTGCTGGCAGGTGTTCAGCGACCCGATGGCCGCCTGCCGCGGCGCCGACCTGGTGACCACCGATGTGTGGACCAGCATGGGCTACGAGGCCGAAAACGAAGCCCGCATGAAGGCCTTTGCCGCCTGGTGCGTGTCGGCCGAGATGATGGCGCAGGCCAAGCCCGATGCGCTGTTCATGCACTGCCTGCCCGCCCACCGCGGCGAAGAAGTGACGGCCGAGGTGATCGACGGCCCACAGAGCGTGGTGTGGGACGAGGCCGAAAACCGCATGCACGTGCAGAAGGCCCTGATGGAGTACCTGCTGCTGGGCCGCCTGGCCTGACCCCGCCGCCCGCCATGAGCCATTGCCAGACCTGTGGTGCCTGTTGCGCCAGCTTTCGCGTGGACTTCTCGGTGTTCGAGACGCAGTCCGAAGGCGGCAGCGTGCCCGACGGTCTGTGGGTGCCGGTGACCGACCACACCGCCCGGCTGCGCGGCACCGACCACGGCCGACCGCGCTGCGCGGCCCTGTCTGGACCGGTGGGTGAGAAAGCCACCTGCGGCATCTACGAATGGCGACCCAGCCCCTGCCGCGAGTTCGAGGAAGGCAGCGTTGCCTGCGCGTCGGCACGCCGCCGCCACGGGCTGCCACCCCTGGTGGGCCACTGACGCCATGTCCGCCTGCACCACCTGCGGCGCCTGCTGCCACAGCTACCGGGTCGAGTTTTCGGTGTACGAACTCGACAGCCTGGGTGGCACCGTGCCCGAGGCGCTGACCGAAACGGTCAACGGCGCCACCTGCCGCATGCAGGGCACGGGCACCGTGCCGATCCGCTGCGTTGCGCTGGAGGGCGCGCTGGGCGAACGCGCGCTGTGCCGCATTTACCCGCAACGCCCACGCCCCTGCGCCGAACTCGACGAGGGCAGCTACGGCTGCAACAAGGCGCGCGTGCGCCACGGCCTGCCCCCGCTGGGCGAATGGCTGGGCGTTTGAAAGACACCATGCAAGCCCTGCTCGAAGCCATCGCCTGTGCGCACATGCCAACCGACGCGCAACGCCTGTTCCACGGGCGAGGCGGCCGGTACCCGGGCAGCGAAGCCTGGACGCTGGACGCCTACCCGCCGGTGTGGCTGGTCACCAAATTCGGTGACGCCACGCCCGAAGAGCACGCCACACTCGACGCCGCCTTTCGGGCCCGGCACGGCCAGCTCGGCGGGGACGGGCAGCTCAACGCCGTGCTGCAGGCCCGTGCCGACGGCCGCAGCCAGACCACGGTGCTGGCCGGCGCCGTGCCCGAATCGCACACGGTGACCGAAGACGGGGCGCGCTACCGCGTCAACCTGCTGCGCGGGCAAAACCACGGCCTGTTTCTGGACATGGCCGAAGGCCGGCGCTGGGTGCGTGCCCACGCCCGGGAACAAAAGGTGCTCAACCTGTTCGCCTACACCTGCGCGTTTTCCGTCGCGGCGCTGCAGGGTGGTGCCCGCGAGGTCGTGAACCTGGACATGGCCCAAGGGGCACTCACCACCGGGCAGCAGAACCACCAACTCAACGGCCTGCACAGTGGGGCCAAGTTCCTGGCACACGACCTGTTCAGTTCCTGGGGCAAGGTCACCCGCCTGGGCCCGTACGGGCTGGTGGTGGTCGACCCGCCCAGCTACCAGAAGGGCAGTTTCGTGGCGAACAAGGACTACGCCCGCCTGCTGCGCCGCCTGCCCGACCTGCTGCGACCCGGCGGCCACGCGCTGCTGTGCCTGAACGCGCCCGAAATTCCCGAGCAGTTTCTGCGCGACCTGCTGGCCACCGAAGCGCCCGAGCTGGCGGTGCTGGGCCGCCTGGACAACCCGGCCACCTTCGCCGACGTGTCGCCCGACCGGGCGCTCAAGGTGATGGTTTGCCAGGCCCCACCCCTCCCGAACCCATGACACCCTGTTTCGACGCCATCGTCATCGGCGCCGGTGCCGCCGGCCTGTTTTGCGCCGGTGTGGCCGGCCAACGCGGCCTGCGGGTGCTGTTGATCGACCACTCGCCCAAGGTGGCGGAAAAAATCCGCATCTCGGGCGGCGGCCGCGCCAACTTCACCAACCGCGACCTGGACCCGCGCCAGCCGCACAAGCACTACCTGGGCGAGAACCCGCACTTCTGCCGCTCGGCCCTGTCGCGCTACACCCCGACCGACTTCACCGACCTGCTGCAGCGCCACGGCGTGCCCTTCCACGAGAAACACAAGGGCCAGCTGTTCTGCGACCGTTCGGCGCAAGACCTGATCGACGTGCTGCTGCGGGAATGCGACGCCGGCGGCGTGACCCGCTGGCAGCCCTGCGGCGTCCACGGCGTGGCGTTTTCCGACGCCGACCCCGCCATCCGCTACACCCTGCAGACCGACCGGGGCGCGGTGAGCGGCCACTCGCTCGTGGTGGCCACCGGCGGCCTGTCCATCCCGAAAATCGGGGCCACCGACTTCGGCTTCCGCCTGGCGCGCCAGTTCGGCCTGAAGGTGGTGGAGCCGCGCCCGGCGCTGGTGCCGCTGACCTTCGACCCGCAGGCCTGGGCGCCGTTCGCCGACCTGTCGGGCCTGGCGCTGCCGGTGCGCATCGAAACCGGCGAGAAAAAACAGCGCCAGGCCTTCGACGAAAACCTGCTGTTCACCCACCGCGGCCTGAGCGGCCCGGGCGTGCTGCAGATTTCGAGCTACTGGCAGCCGGGCACGCCGCTGCGCATCGACCTGCACCCCGGCGCCGCGCTGGAGCCGCTGCTGCAAGACGCCAAGGCCCGCTCGCGCAAATTGCTGCCCAACGAACTGGCCCACCTGCTGCCCAGCCGACTGGCCGACACCTGGACCGCGCCCCGCACCGACTGGCAGCGCCCGGTCAACGAAACGCCGGACAAAGCGCTGGCCCAGCTGGCCGACAGCCTGCACCGCTGGATGCTCACCCCCACCGGCACCGAAGGCTACGCCAAAGCGGAAGTGACGGCGGGCGGGGTGGACACCAAGCAAGTATCGTCGCAGACCATGGCATCGACGCAGCCCGGGCTGCACTTCATTGGCGAGGTGGTGGACGTGACCGGCTGGCTCGGCGGCTACAACTTCCAGTGGGCCTGGGCCAGCGGCTTTGCCTGCGCCCAGGCGCTGGCCCAAGCCCCGGCCTGAACCACGCAAGCCCCGCCGGCCAGTGCTTGCACCGGGCCCCGGTCAAGCACCGGCCGGGTGGCCCAGCGCCGCCTCCAACCGCTCGCACAGGGTACGCAGCACCTCGATGCGTGCCCACAGCTTGTCGTCCGACGCCACCACGTGCCACGGCGCCACCTGGGTCGAGGTGCGGTCGATCATGTCGCCCACCGCCGGTTCGTACTGCGGCCACTTGTCGCGGTTGCGCCAGTCCTCGTCGGTGATTTTGTAGTGCTTGTGCGGCGTGTCCTGGCGCTCCTGGAAGCGGCGCAGCTGCTCCTCGGGCGTGATGGCCAGCCAGAACTTGACGATGACCACGCCGGCCTCGGTCAGTTCTTCTTCGTACTCGTTGATCTCGCCGTACGCGCGGCCCCAATCGGCCTCGCTGCAAAAACCCTCCACCCGCTCCACCAGCACGCGGCCGTACCAGGAGCGGTCGAACACCACCGCCCGGCCGTGGCGCGGGATGTAGCGCCAAAAGCGCCACAGGTAAGGCTGGGCACGCTCGTTCTCGTTCGGCGCGGCCACCGGCACCACGCGGTAAAAACGCGCGTCCAGCGCCTGGGTGATGCGCCGGATGGTGCTGCCCTTACCGGCGGCGTCCATGCCTTCGAACACCACCACCAGGGAACGGTCCTGCATGCGCGGGTCGCGGCTGAGCAGGTTCAGCCGGCCCTGCAGGGTTTCCAGTTCGTCCTCGTAGGGCTTGCGCGACAGGCGCCGGGTGTAGTCCTGCGCCGCCAGCAGGCTGCGCCGGTCCAGTGGCGCGTCCAGGGGGGCGCTCAAAGGGGGGCGCGGTTTCCGCCGGTCCACCGGCTGCTCGAAGTGCTGCTCCAGCACCCGCAGCAGGTGGCGCCCGGCGGTCAGGTAGCGGTAGTGGGCGTCGCTGCCCTCGATCACCACCCACGGCGCCTCGCCCAGGCTGGTCTTGCGCAGCGCCTCGTCGCTGACGCGGATGAAATCGTCGTAGTGCTTGAGGTCCTCCTTCTCCTGTGGCGTCACGCGCCAGGCGGTTTTGGGGTCGGCCTCCAGCTCCTTCATGCGCGCCTTGGCGGCCTTTTTGGACAGGTGGAACCACAGCTTGACCAGCACCACGCCCTCGGCCGCCAGCATGCGCTCGAACTGGCGGATGCGCTCCAGCCGGTGCACGAAACGGTCGTGGCCGTCGCGGTCGTGGGCGTAGGCCACAATGGGGTCGGTGTACCAGGACCCGAACAAAATGCCGATGTGCCCCTTGGGCGGCAATACGTTCCAGAAGCGCCACATCTCCGGGTGCTTGCGCTCGGCCTCGGTCATCGGGCCAAACGCTTCGGTGCGGATGTGGCGCGGGTCCATCCATTCGTTGAGCACGTTCACGGTCTCGCCGCGGCCGGCACCGTCCACCCCGTTGACCAGGATCACCACCGCGGTCTTGGCCTCGTGCAGCAGGCGGTACTGGGCCTCCAGCAAGGCCGCGCGCAGCACCGGCGCCTCGCGCTTGAAGGTTTTTTTGTCGATCTGGTGGCCAATTTCGGCGGATTCAAACATGCGCACATCTCCTGCGTCCCGGCGGTGCTGCCACTGTAGCGGCAAAAACCCCTGGGCAACACCCCAAGACCGGTCTATAATGCTGGACTTTGCTGGCAAACCCCCGTCGGCCGTGATCACCTTGTAGACGGGGAAAACTTGCCGCGGCGCGGTTTTGGGGCCCGATCTTCCCTGGACACCGGCGCGGCGCAAACTGGAAACCATTAGCTAATGACCACCATCCGCGTTAAAGACAACGAACCCTTCGACGTCGCCCTGCGCCGTTTCAAGCGCACCATCGAAAAACTGGGCCTGCTCAACGACCTGCGCGCCCGCGAGTTCTACGAAAAGCCGACCGCCGAGCGCAAGCGCAAGAAGGCCGCCGCCGTCAAGCGCCACTACAAGCGTGTGCGCTCCATGCAGCTGCCCAAGCGCCTGTACTGAGCCGTGGCGGCTTCGCCGCCCACCGTGTTCAGCACACACCAGCCCGCTCGAGGACGCTCCAGCGGGCTTTGTTGTTTCTTGCCCCACCACCCCACCCACTCCACGGAGCACCCCATGTCCCTCAAAGCCCAGATCACCGAAGACATGAAGGCCGCCATGCGCGCCAAGGACAGTGGCCGCCTCGGCACCGTTCGCCTGCTGCTGGCCGCCATCAAGCAAAAAGAGGTGGACGAGCGCATCGAGCTGGACGATGCGGGCGTGGTCGCCGTGGTGGACAAGCTGCTGAAGCAGCGCAAGGACTCCATCGCCGCCTTCGAGCAGGCCGGCCGCACCGACCTGGCCGACGTGGAAAAGGCCGAAGCCGCGGTGCTGCAGGTCTACCTGCCGGCCCGCCTGAGCGCCGAGGCAGTGGGCGCTGCGGTGCAGGCCCTGGTGGCCACGCTGGCGGCCGAACTGGGCCGCGCGCCCGGCGCCGCCGACATGGGCAAGCTGATGGGCGCCGCCAAGGCCCAACTGGCCGGCCAAGCCGACATGGCCCAGGTCTCGGCCGCCGTCAAGGCCGCCCTGGCCGGCTGAAACGGCGCCACCCCTTCGGCCTTTTTCGCCCCTGCCCCGCATGACGGCCCCCGCTGCCCCCGCGTCCGCCACCCCGGCCGGCGCCCCCATCGGGGTGTTCGACTCCGGGGTGGGCGGCCTGTCGGTGCTGCGCGAGATCCGCGCCCTGCTGCCGGGCGAAACGCTGCACTACCTGGCCGATTCCGGCCACGCACCCTACGGCGACAAAACCCCAGCCTACGTGCAAGCCCGCGCCGAAGCCTTGGTGCAGGCCCTGCTGGCCCAAGGCTGCAAAGCGGTGGTGGTGGCGTGCAACACGGTCACCGGCCTGTCCATCCGGCACCTGCGGGAACGCTTCCCGAACGTGCCCATCGTGGCCATCGAACCCGCTGTGAAGCCGGCCGCCGCGCAGACGCGCAGTGGCGTGGTGGGCGTGCTGGCCACCCGCAACACGGTGCACAGCCCCGGGCTGGCCCGGCTGGTGGCGGAACACGCCCACGGCGTGCGCGTGCTGGCCCAGGCCTGCCCGGGCTGGGTGGAACGTGTGGAGCGCGGCGAACTGGATGGCCCCGACACCGAAGCCGCGGTGGCCGAACACCTGGCGCCGCTGCTGGCCCAGCACGCCGACACCCTGGTGCTCGGCTGCACCCATTACCCGTTTTTGCGGCCGGTCATCGAACGGGTGGCGGGCCCGGGCGTGGCGGTGCTGGACCCCTCGGCGGCGGTCGCGCGCGAACTGGCGCGCCGGCTCGAGGCCCTGCGGCTGCGCAACCCGGCCGGCAGCGGGAGCGAACGTTTCTGGAGCAGTGGCGACCTGGCGCGCGCGGCCCAGGTGATGGGCGTGCTGTGGCCCCAGCCAGTGGCGGTGGAACGCCTGGCCGAGCCGACCGAAGCCTGAGGCCCGACGCGGCCCGGCCACACAGCCCAGGCCGCCGGCCCACTCCGCCGCTCGGTCAAAAGCGGCCCGTGTGCTTCAACTGCCGGCCAGCTTCATGCGGTCGATCAGGATGGAACCGACGTTCTTGGCCCCATAACCGTACACATCGGCCCCGATCGCCTGGATGCCCTGGAACATGTCCTTCAGGTTGCCAGCGATGGTGATTTCCTGCACCGGGTAGGCGATCTGGCCGTTTTCCACCCAGTAGCCGGCGGCGCCGCGCGAGTAATCGCCGGTCACGTAGTTCACGCCTTGGCCCATCAGCTCGGTCACGAACAGGCCGGTGCCCAGCTTGCGCAGCATGGCGTCCAGGTCGTCGCCGGCCTGGGTCTGGCGGCTGGTCAGGTACAGGTTGTGCGAACCGCCCGCGTTGCCGGTGGTGCGCATGCCCAGCTTGCGCGCCGAGTAGGTGCTGAGGAAATAGCCCTTGATGCAGCCGGCGCTGACCACCTGGCGCGCCACGGTCTTGACGCCTTCGTCGTCGAACGGGCTGCTGCCTTTGGCGCCCAGGATCAACGGGTCCTCGAACAGGTCGATGTGCTTCGGGAACACCTGGCGGCCCAGGCTGTCGACCAGAAAACTGGTCTTGCGGTAGAGCGCGCCGCCGCTGATGGCCTGCACAAAAGCGCCCAGCAGGCCGGCGGCCAGCGGCGCCTCGAACAGCACCGGGCATTCGGTGGTGGCCACCTTGCGCGGGTTCAGGCGCGCCAGCGCACGCTCGGCGGCGTAGCGGCCCACCGCCTCGGGGCTGGCCAGGTCGGCCGGCGCGCGGGTGGAGCTGAACCAGTAATCGCGCTGCATGTTCGCGCCCTTGCCGGCGATGGGGGCCACCGAAAAGCTGTGGCGCGAACTGGCGTAGCCACCGCGGAAAATGCCGGCGCGGCCGCGTTCACCGCCGCGCAGGTGCTCGGTGAAAAAGTGCGACTGCTGGGCCGACACGCCGGCACCTTCGCTGTTGGTGATCTTCTTGCTGGTGGCCAGGGCCGCGGCCTCGCAGCGCAGGGCGATCTGCACCGCCTCCTCGGCGCCGATGGCCCAGGGGTGGAACAGGTCCAGGTCGGGGTAGTCGTTGGCGATGTCCTGCTCGTCGGGCAGGCCGGCCACCGGGTCTTCGGCGGTGAAACGCGCGATGTCGTAGGCCGCCTGCACCGTCTGGCGGATGGCCGCCGGGGAAAAATCGGAGGTGGCCGCGTTGCCGCGGCGCTGGCCCAGGTACACGGTGATGCCCAGCGACTTGTCGCGGTTGCGCTCGACGTTTTCCAGCGCGCCCTTGCGCACCGACACGCTCAGGCCCGCGCCTTCGGACACCTCGACGCCCGCGTCGGACGCGCCCAGTTGCCGGGCGTGCGTCAGGGCCAGGTCGGCCAGCTCCTCGAAACGGCCGCGGCTGTACTGGAAGCCGGGCAGCGGCGCATCGGGGGCGGCAGGGGTGGCGGGCGTGGCCGGGGCACGGCGGGACGGTGCGGCCGCGCGCGGGGCGGCCGGGGTCGGGGTCTTTTTCATGTCGACGGCTATGATACTTGGATGGCACGCAAACCCACCAAAGGCTATTTCGTCAAAGGCCATTTCGTTGCAGAAGGCAGCGAGCTGGACCTGGAACTCAAGCGCGAACTCAAAGGCGACGTCGAGGTCAGCAAGACCGACCTCAAAAAACACAGCGACCACCTGCAACACCTGGGCGAGCAACTGCTGACCCTGCGCCAGGGCCTGATGCTCAAACTCGACCTGCCCGACAAGCTGCTGGAGGCGGTGGCCGAGGCCAAGCGCATCACCAACTTCGAGGGCAAGCGGCGGCAGATGCAGTTCATCGGCAAGCTGATGCGCAAGCTGGACGAGGCCACGGTGCAGACGATCGAGGCCGCGCTGGCGGTGCAGCACCAGGGCAGCGCGGCCGACACGCTGCGCCTGCACCTGGCCGAGCAGTGGCGCGACCGGCTGATCGCCGACGACACGGCCCTGACCGAGTGGCTGGCGCTGGACGCGGCGGCCGACCTGCAGCGGCTGCGTTCGCTGATCCGCCAGGCGCGCAAGGACGCGCAGGAACAGGCCGCCGCCGAGCGCCCGGGCGAGGCCGTGCGCCACGGCAAGAGCTACCGCGAAATTTTCCAGCTGGTGCGCGAGCGGCTGGACGCACAGGCCCGTGCCGAGGCCGGCGACACCCCCGAAGACACCGCACACTGAGCCCCGCCATGAGCACTTACGACCCCGTCAAGATCGGCATCGTTTCCATCAGCGACCGCGCCAGCAGCGGCGTTTACGAAGACAAGGGCCTGCCCGCGCTGCAGGACTGGCTGGGCCGCGCGCTGCGCAACCCGATCAGCTTCGAGCCGCGCCTGATTCCCGACGAGCAGGCCGTCATCAGCCAGACGCTGATCGAACTGGTGGACGCCGGCTGTGCCCTGGTGCTGACCACCGGCGGCACCGGCCCGGCGCGGCGCGACGTGACGCCCGAGGCCACGCTGGCCGTCGCCCACAAGGAAATGCCCGGCTTTGGCGAACAAATGCGCCAGATCGGCCTGGCCTTCGTGCCCACGGCCATCCTGTCGCGCCAGGTGGCGGTGGTCCGCGACCGCACGCTCATCATCAACCTGCCGGGCCAGCCCAAGAGCATCGCCGAGACGCTGGAAGGCCTGAAGGACGCCGACGGCCGGCCACGGGTGCACGGCATTTTTGCCGCCGTGCCTTACTGCATCGACCTCATCGGCGGGCCTTACCTGGAAACGCACGAGGCCGTGTGCCCGGCCTTCCGGCCGAAGAGCGCCCTCCGCCCGCCGCGCGCTTGAGGGCCACGCCCCACCCGCCGGCCTCGGCGGGCCCACGGCTCACTTGCCGACCAGGTCGTTGAGCTTTTGCGCCTCGAAGTGTTCGGTGGTGGCGGCGTCGGCCGGCATTTCTTTGCGCGGGCAACTGAGCTTTTCCAGCGCCTGCCACAACAGCGCGATCTGGTGCTCGTGGCCGGCGGCGTTGTCGATCAGGCCGCGCAGGGCCTGGCTCAGCGGGTCGTCGTTCTGGGTCACGCCATAGGCGGAAAACCCCATTTTCTCGGCCGCTGCCTCGCGCTTGGCGTCGGCCTCGGCCTGGATGATGCGCGCCGGGTTGCCCACCGCGGTGGCGCCGGCCGGCACCGGCTTGGTCACCACCGCGTTGCTGCCGACCTTGGCGCCGTCGCCCACGGTGAAGCCGCCCAGCACCTTGGCGCCGGCCCCCACCACCACGTTCTGGCCCAGGGTGGGGTGGCGCTTGGTGCCCTTGTAAAGCGAGGTGCCACCCAGTGTGACGCCGTGGTAGATGGTGCAGCCGTCGCCGATTTCGGCGGTTTCACCGATGACCACGCCCATGCCGTGGTCGATGAAGACGCGCTGGCCGAGCCGCGCGCCGGGGTGGATTTCGATGCCGGTGAGCCAGCGGTTCCAGTGCGACACCCAGCGCCCCAGCCACTTGAAACCGCCGTGCCAGCAGGCGTGCGCCAGCCGGTGCAGGACCACCGCGTGCAAACCCGGGTAACACGTCAGCACCTCCCAGCGCGAACGGGCGGCAGGGTCGCGTTCGAGGATGCAGTCGATGTCGGACTTGAGGCGGGCGAACATGCGTGGTGTGTGTCGGAGTGGGCCAGACAGTCTAGCGCTTTGCCCGGCCCGCGGTCTGCTGCATGGCGCGCGCCACCCCGCGCAGGATGTGGACTTCCTCGGCCGTGGGCTGGGCCCGGTTGAACAGCTGGTTGAGCCGGGGCAGGAGTTTTTTCGGCGCGGCGGGGTCGAGGAAACCGACCGCGACCAGCGCCTCCTGCCAATGCGCCAGCAGGCCGGCGATGGCCTGGGCATCGGCCGGCGCCGCACCATCGGCCAGGGGCGCCGGGTTGGACGCAGGCACCGCCCCGTCGAACCCGCCCAGCGCCTGGCGCCATTCGTAGGCGATCAGTTGCACCGCGGCGGCGATGTTCAGGGAACCGTACCCGGCCGCGGTGGGGATGCGCAGGCAGGCGTGGCAGCGGTACACGTCTTCGTTTTTCATGCCATAGCGCTCGCTGCCGAACAGCAGGGCCAAGCCTTGGGCCGCGACCGGGGCAGCAGCACCCGGCGCCAGCCAGTCAGCCGCCAGGGCCCCGAGGTGTTCGCGCGGTGCCCGGGTCGGCGGGCCGAAGTCGCGCGGCGTCATCGCAGTGGCACACAGGTGGGTCATGCCATCCAGGGCGGCGTCCAGCGTGTCCACCACCCGGGCGCGGGCCAGCACGTCGGCCGCGCCGCTGGCGCGGTCCACCGCTTCGTCGCGCTGCAGCACATCGGGCCAGCGTGGGCGCACCAGCACCAGGTCGTCAAAGCCCATCACCTTCATGGCGCGCGCCACCGCGCCCACGTTGCCGGCGTGGCTGGTTTCGATCAGGACGAAGCGGGTGGCGGGAAAAACAGGGTTCACGTTGCGCTGGGGTGGTGCCCCAAGTAAAATGGCGCTATTGTCGCTGTCATCGCGCAGCCCTACCCCGTTCCTCGCACAATCCATGTCCTCCCATCTGCACCCCATGCTCAACGTGGCCATCAAGGCTGCGCGCACCGCTGGCAACATCATCAACCGCGCGGCGCTCGACGTCGAATCGGTCCGCGTCTCGGCCAAGCAAACCAACGATTTCGTCACCGAAATCGACCACGCGGCCGAGCGTGCCATCATCGACACGCTGCTGGGGGCTTACCCCGACCACGGCATCTGGGCCGAAGAGTCGGGCCGCCGGGAGGGCAAGGGCCAGGGCCGCAAGCACACCTGGATCATCGATCCGCTGGACGGCACCACCAATTTCATCCACGGCTTCCCGGTCTATTGCGTCAGCATCGCGCTGATGTACGACGGCAAGATCGAGCAGGCCGTGGTCTACGACCCCACCCGCAACGACCTGTTCTGCGCCACCAAGGGGCGCGGCGCCTACCTGAACGACCGCCGCATCCGCGTGGCCAAGCGCACCGTGCTGCGCGACTGCCTGGTCAGCACCGGCTTCCCCTTCCGCCCGGGCGACCAGTTCCAGACCTACATGCAGATGCTGCAGGACGTGATGCCCAAGGTGGCCGGCGTGCGCCGCCCCGGTGCCGCCGCGCTGGACCTGGCTTACATCGCCGCGGGCTTTGCCGACGGCTTTTTTGAAACCGGCCTGAGTCCCTGGGACGTGGCCGCCGGCTCGCTGCTGGTGACCGAGGCCGGCGGCCTGATCGGCAACTTCACCGGCGAGGCCGACTTCCTGGAACAGAAAGAGTGCCTGGCCGGCAACCCGCGCATTTATGGCCAGCTGGTGGGCCTGCTGGGCAAGTACAGCAAGTTCGCCAGCGCCGGCGACAAGGCCGCCGTGCGCCAGGCCACCGCACCGGCCGCCGCCGACGCCCCCGCGGCGGCCGAGGCCCCGGACGCCGCGGGCGACGACGCCCCGTTCTGAATGAGCGCGGGCGACCACCCCCTGCGCCTGCCGGGTGAGCACAGCCCTTTCTGGATACGCTACCCGCTGGACATCCGGCAACAACTGCGCGCCCTGGCCAAGCAGCGCGAACGGGTGCTGCTGTGGCACGGCCCGGAGGCGTCCATCGTCTCCAGCGTGCTGGCGGTGGGCAACCAGGGCGACCTGCTGCTGGACGTCGGGCCCGACGCGCGCACCAACGAACGCCTGCTGGGCCAGGCCGAAGTGCTGCTGACCGCCAACCTGGACGGGGTGGACCTGCAGGCGCCCATCGGCCCGCTGCAGCGGGCCACCCACGACGGCCTGCCGGCCTTCGCTTGTGCCGCGCCAGTGCGCCTGCACCGCCTGCAGCGGCGCGAGTTCCACCGCATGTCCCTGCCGGCCGGCCACAAGGTGCGCTGCACCCTGCCGGTGGGCACGCCGCCGCAGCCGGTGTCGGTTGAACTGATCGACCTGTCGCTGGGTGGCCTGTGCCTGGTCGATCCGGGTTGGCCCGGCCTGCTGCTGCACAATGGCGCTGTGGTGCACGGTTGCACCCTGACGCTGGACGCCTTGGGCGAGTTCACGACCGAGCTGGAAGTGCGCCACGTGGAAACCCAGACCAGCCGCAGCGGCCAGGTGCGGCACAAGGTGGGCTGCCGCTTTGGCCGGCTGACGGCACGCGCCGAACAGCTGCTGCAGCGCTGCATCACCCAACTGGAGCTGGACCGCCGCGCCCTGAGCGGCTGACCCCGCCCCTGGAACAGGAGCGAAGATGACGATGCGATGGAAAGCCGGCGGTGGGGTGCTGGCGCTGCTCGCGGCGCTGGCCCTGGCGCTGTGGCGGCCGTGGCTCGGGGTCGGCACGGACCACGGGCTGGTCAGCGGCAACGGCCGCATCGAGGCCACCGAGATTGCGGTGGCCGCCAAGTACGCCGGCCGGCTGCAGACCCTGCTGGTGCGCGAAGGCGACTTCGTGGAAGCCGGCCAGCCCCTGGCCCGGCTGCAGAGCGACAGCCTGCAGGCCCAGCACGACGAGGCCCGCGCACGGCTGCAACAGGCCGAGCAGGCCATCCAGACGGCGCAGGTGCAGGTGGCCCAGGCCGAGAGCAACCACCAGGCCGCGCTGGCGGTGGTGGCGCAGCGGGAAAGCGACCTGGACACCGCCCGGCGCCGCCTGCCGCGGTCGGAGCAACTGGCGCGCGATGGCTTTTTCTCGGAACAGTTGCTGGACGACGACCGCGCCAAGGTGCGCACCCTGACCGCCGCGCTCACCGCCGCGCAGGCGCAGGCGCGGGCGGCCCAGGCCGGCGTGGCCGCCGCCCGCACCCAGGTGCCGGCCGCCGAGGCCAACGTGCAGGCCCTGCAAGCCACGCTGCACCGCATCGAGGTGGAGCTGGCCGACAACCAGCTGACCGCCCCCCGCGCCGGCCGGGTGCAGTTCCTCATCGCCCACCCCGGTGAGATCGTGGCCAGCGGCGGGCGCGTGCTCAGCCTGGTGGACCTGAGCGACGTGTACATGACCTTCTTCCTGCCGGAAACCGTGGCCGGGCGCGTGGCGCTGGGCAGCGAGGTGCGCATCGTGCTCGACGCGGCCCCCGACTTCGTGGTGCCGGCCCGGGTCTCCTTCGTGGCCAGCACCGCGCAGTTCACGCCCAAAACCGTGGAAACCGCCAGCGAACGGCAGAAGCTGATGTTCCGGGTGCGCGCCCAGGTGGACCCCGAGTTGCTGCGCCGCCACCGCGACCAGGTGAAAACCGGCCTGCCCGGCGTGGCCTGGCTCCAGCTCGACCCGGCCGCGCCCTGGCCCGACCGCCTGACCCTGCCAGCCCCACCATGACGGCCGCACCGCCCGAGCCCGTGGCCCGGCTCCGGGGCGTGGGCTTGCGCTACAAAACCACCACCGCGCTGGACGGCATCACGCTGGACCTGCCCGCCGGCCGCATGGTCGGCCTGATCGGTCCCGACGGGGTGGGCAAGTCCAGCCTGCTGGCGCTGCTGGCGGGCGCGCGGGCGCTGCAAACCGGCCAGCTGACCGTGCTGGGCGGCGACATGGGGCAGTCCCGGCACCGTCGGGCGGTGTGTCCGCGCATCGCCTACATGCCGCAGGGCCTGGGCAAAAACCTCTACCCCACCCTGTCGGTGGAGGAAAACCTGCAGTTCTTCGCCCGCCTGTTCGGCCACGGCGCGGCGGAGCGGCGCCAGCGCATCGACCGGCTCACCGCCGCCACCGGGCTGCGGCCTTTTCTGGCGCGCCCGGCGGGGCAGCTGTCGGGCGGCATGAAGCAAAAACTCGGGCTGTGCTGCGCCCTGGTGCACGATCCGGACCTGCTGGTGCTGGACGAACCCACCACCGGGGTGGACCCGCTGGCCCGCGTGCAGTTCTGGCGCCTGATCGACGGGCTGCGTGCCCAGCACCCGCGCATGAGCGTGGTGGTGGCCACCGCCTACATGGACGAGGCCCAGCGCTTCGACTGGCTGGTGGCGATGGACGCCGGCCGCGTGCTGGCCGAGGGCGCGCCCGCCGACCTGCTGCGGCGCACCGGCACGGCCACGCTGGAGGCCGCCTTCATCGCCCTGCTGCCCGAGGCCCGGCGGCGCGACCACCGGCCGGTGGAGATCCCGCCGCTGCGGGGCAATGGCCAGGGCGACACCGCCATCGAGGCCGAGGGCCTGACCATGCGCTTTGGCGACTTCGTGGCGGTGGACGGGGTGAGCTTTCGCATCCAGCGCGGCGAGATTTTCGGCTTCCTCGGCTCCAACGGCTGCGGCAAATCCACCACCATGAAGATGCTGACCGGGCTGCTGCCCGCCAGCGAAGGGCAGGCCCGGCTGTTCGGCCACCCGGTGGACCCCCGGGACATGGCCACGCGCCAGCGGGTGGGCTACATGTCGCAGGGGTTTTCGCTCTACGGCGAACTGACGGTGGCGCAAAACCTGGTGCTGCACGCCCGCCTGTTCCAGGTGCCCGAGGCCGAGGTGCCGGCGCGCGTGGCCGAGATGGTGGCCCGCTTCGGCCTGGCCGACGCGGTGGACGAACTGCCCGAACGCCTGCCCCTGGGCCTGCGCCAGCGCCTGTCGCTGGCGGTGGCCATGGTGCACCGGCCGGAGCTGCTGATCCTGGACGAGCCGACCTCGGGCGTGGACCCGATCGCGCGCGACCAGTTCTGGCGCTTGATGATCGAGCTGGCGCGGCGCGACCGGGTCACGCTGTTCATCTCCACCCACTTCATGCACGAGGCCGAGCGCTGCGACCGCATCTCGCTGATGCACGCCGGGCGCGTGCTGGTGAGCGACACCCCGGCGGCCATCGCGGCGGCGTGCGGTGCCGCGACCCTGGAGGAGGCTTTCATCCACCACCTGGTGCAGGCGAGCGGCACCGGGGCAGCGGCCCCTGGAGAGGCTGGCGGGGCCATGTCGGCACCGGCGGCAACGGACGCGAACGCGGACGTGCACAGCCCGGCTGACGCAGCGCCAGCGCCCCGCGCGCCGGGCGGACCGCCTCCCCGAACGCCGCACGAACCCGCGCGCCCGGAGCTCGCCCGGCGCCTGCGCCAGAGCCTGCGCCGCATCTACAGCTACACCTGGCGCGAGGCGCTGGAGCTGCAGCGCGACCCGGTGCGCGGCGCCCTGGCCCTGCTCGGCTCGCTGCTGCTGATGTTCGTGATGGGCTACGGCATCAGCATGGACGTGGAGGACCTGCGCTACGCCGTGCTCGACCGCGACCAGACCACGCTCAGCCGCGACTACACGCTGCACCTGTCGGGCTCGGGCTATTTCGTCGAACGCCCGCCGCCGGCCGACCACGCCGAGATCGACCGCCGGCTGCGCAACGGCGACCTGGCGCTGGCACTGGAAATTCCCGCAGGCTTTGCCCGCGACCTGGCCCGGGGCCAGCCGGTGGAAATTGGTGCCTGGGTGGACGGTGCCATGCCGCAGCGCGCCGAAACCGTCAGCGGCTACCTGCAAGGCCTGCACGGGCACTGGCTGGCGCAGCAAAGCCGCCAGCGCACCGGCCAGGATGCCGTCGGCCTGGTGAACGTGGAAACCCGCTTCCGCTACAACCCCGATGTGAAAAGCCTGCCGGCCATGGTGCCGGCCGTCATCCCACTGCTGTTGCTGATGCTGCCGGCCATGCTCACCGCGCTGGCGGTGGTGCGCGAAAAAGAGCTGGGCTCCATCGTCAACCTCTACGTCACCCCCACCAGCCGCACCGAATTCCTGCTGGGCAAGCAACTGCCCTACGTCGCCCTGGCCCTGCTCAACTTTGGCCTGATGACGCTGGCCGCGGTCACCGTGCTCGGCGTGCCGCTGACCGGCAGCTTCCCCGCGCTGGCGCTGGCCGCCCTGCTCTACGCCTTCAGCGCCACCGGCATGGGGCTGCTGGCCTCCACCCTGGTGCGCAGCCAGATCGCGGCCATGTTCTTCGCCATGGTCGGCACGCTGATCCCGGCGGTGCAGTTCGCCGGCCTGATCCACCCGGTGTCGTCGCTGGAAGGCGTGGGCCGCTGGATCGGCGAGGTGCACCCGGCCAGCCACATGTTCGTCGTCAGCCGTGGCGTGTTCAACAAGGCGCTGGGCTTCCAGGACCTGGCGGCGGCCTTCTGGCCGCTGGCCGTGGCGGCGCCGGTCATCCTGGGCCTGGCGGTGCTGCTGCTGAAAAAGCAAGAGGCCTGAATGCGCCGCCACCTCGCCCACATCTACCGCCTCGGCGTCAAGGAGCTGTGGAGCCTGTGGCGCGACCCGACCATGCTGTTCCTCATCGTCTACACCTTCACGGTGGCGGTGTACACCGCGGGCACGGCCATGCCCGAAACGCTGCACCGCACGCCCATCGCCATCGTGGACGAAGACGACTCCGCGCTGTCCGCGCGCATCGCCAGCGCCTTTTACCCGCCGGCCTTCAAGGCGCCCGAGCGCATCGAACACCCGGCGGTGGACCCCGGGCTGGACGCCGGCCGCTACACCCTGGTGCTGGTGATTCCGCCGCACTTCCAGCGCGACGTGCTGGCCGGCCGCGCCCCGGCGCTGCAGCTCAACGTGGACGCCACCCGCATGAGCCAGGCCTTCGCCGGCAGCGGCTTTGCCCAGCAGATCGTGCAGGGCGAGGTAGCCGAGTTCGTGCAGCGCCACCGCGGCAGCGCCGCCCTACCGGTGGAACTGGTCACGCGCATGCGCTTCAACCCCACGCTGTCCAACGTCTGGTTCGGCTCGCTCATGGAACTGGTCAACCTGGTCACCATGCTGTCCATCATCCTGACCGGGGCGGCGCTGATCCGCGAACGCGAACACGGCACGGTGGAACACCTGCTGGTGATGCCGGTGACCCCGACCGAGATCATGTTGGCCAAGGTCTGGGCCATGGCGCTGGTGGTGCTGGTCGCGACGGCGCTGTCGCTACACGGCGTCATCCGCTGGGCGCTGCAGGTGCCCATCGAAGGCTCGCTGGCCCTGTTCTTCACCGGGGTGGCGCTGCACCTGTTCGCCACCACCTCCATGGGCATCTTCATGGCCACCGTGGCGCGCAGCATGCCGCAGTTCGGCCTGCTGATGGTGCTGGTGATGATGCCGCTGCAGATGCTCTCCGGCGGCGTCACCCCGCGCGAAAGCATGCCCGACTGGGTGCAGTGGCTCATGTCGCTGGCGCCCACCACCCACTTCACCGAGATGAGCCAGGCCATCCTCTACCGCGGCGCCGGACTGGCGGTGGTCTGGCCGTCCTTCGTGGCCCTGGCCCTGATTGGTGCGGCGTTGTTCGCCCTGTCGCTGCGGCGCTTCCGCCGCACCATCGCGCAACTGGCCTGACGCCCCCCGACCCGGTCCACGGCAGCGCGTGCAAGTGATCCTATGATCACGCCCTGGACGCCGCCCGCCCCTGGGCCGGTGCAACGCTTTGAGTGATCGATGACCCCCGACCGTTTGGCCCCCGGTGCGGCCCTTGCCGGCCACACCCCCATGATGCAGCAGTACCTCCAGCTCAAGGCGGGGCACCCGAACACCTTGCTGTTCTACCGCATGGGCGACTTTTACGAACTGTTCTGGGAAGACGCCGAAAAAGCCGCCCGCCTGCTCGACATCACCCTGACTCGCCGCGGCCAGTCCGCCGGCCAGCCGGTGGTGATGGCGGGCGTGCCCTTCCACTCCATGGAAACCTACCTGGCGCGGCTCATCAAGCTGGGCGAATCGGTCGCCATCTGCGAACAGGTGGGCGACCCGGCCACCAGCAAGGGGCCGGTGGAGCGCCAGGTGGTGCGGGTCGTCACCCCGGGCACCCTGACCGACAGCGAACTGCTGGGCGACAAGACCGAATCGCTGCTGCTGGCGGTGCACCCCGGTGCGCGCGCCACCTGCGGCCTGGCCTGGCTGAGCGTGACGCAGGGCGTGGTGCACCTGGCCCAGTGCCGCGCCGACGAGTTGCGCGCCTGGATCGTGCGCATCGGCCCGAGCGAGGTGCTGCACAGCGCCGAGGTCACGCCCGCCTTCGAGCAACAGCTGCAGGAACTGCAGCGCCAGTGGCCGGCGCTGGCGCCCGGCGCCGGCCAGCCGCGCCTGACACTGGCGGTGCGGCCCGCCTGGGCCTTCGACGCCACGCTGGGCGAACGCAAGCTGCGCGAGCAGTTGCAGAGCGCCAGCCTGGCCGGCTGGGGCGCGCAGGAACTGCCCGAAGCGCACGCCGCCGCCTCGGCCCTGCTGGACTACGCCGAACACACCCAGGGCCGGGCCCTCGCCCACGTGCGCCACCTGCAGGTGGCGCGGCCGAACGAGGTCATCGACCTGCCCGCCACCACCCGCCGCAACCTGGAGCTGACGCAGACCCTGCGCGGCGAGGCGGCGCCCACGCTGTTTTCCCTGCTGGATACCTGCCAGACCGGCATGGGCAGCCGCGAACTGAAACGCTGGCTGCTGGAGCCGCCACGCCAGCGCGACACGGTCACGCGCCGGCTGCAGGCGCTGGCCGCGCTGCGCGCCGGCCTGCTGGAGCCGCTGCGCCGCGCGCTCAAGGGCGCGACCGATGTGGAGCGCGTCACCGCCCGGGTGGCGCTGCGCCAGGTGCGTCCGCGCGAACTGGTGGGCCTGGGCGCCACCCTGCAGCAGGCGGCCGACCTGGCCGGTGGCCTGCAACAGGCCCTGGCCCAACAGATCGCCCCGGCCGAGTTGCTGCAGCACCTGGCCACCGACCTGCAACCGCCCGGCGAATGCCCCGCCCTGCTGCACCGCGCCCTGCTGCCCGAGCCGGCCGCGCTGGTGCGCGACGGCGGCGTCATCGCCCACGGTTTTGACGCCGAACTGGACGAACTGCGCGCCATCCAGACCAATTGCGACGGCTTTCTGCTCGACCTCGAAACGCGCGAACGCGCCCGCACGGGCATTGCCAACCTGCGGGTGCAGTTCAACAAGGTGCACGGCTTCTACATCGAAGTCACGCAGGGCCAGATCGACAAGGTGCCCGACGACTACCGCCGGCGCCAGACGCTGAAGAACGCCGAGCGCTACATCACGCCCGAGCTCAAGGCCTTCGAGGACAAGGCCCTGAGCGCCCAGGAACGCGCCCTGGCCCGCGAAAAGTGGCTGTACGAGGGCCTGCTGGACGCGCTGCAGCCCTTCGTGCCCGCGCTGGGCCGGGTGGCGCGCGCGCTGGCCAGCCTGGACGCGCTGTGCGCCCTGGCCGAACGCTCGCTCACGCTGGACTGGACCGCGCCCGAGTTCGTCAAGGAGCCGTGCATCGAAATCCGCGGCGGGCGGCACCCGGTGGTCGAGGCGCGGCTGAACGAAACCGGCGGCGGCCCCTTCGTGCCCAACGACACCGTGCTCGGCCCCAAGGCGCGGCTGCAGGTCATCACCGGCCCCAACATGGGCGGCAAATCGACCTACATGCGCCAGGTCGCGGTCATCGCGCTGCTGGCCAGCATCGGCAGTTACGTGCCGGCGCGCCACTGCCGCCTGGGCCCGCTGGACGCCATCCACACCCGCATCGGCGCGGCCGACGACCTGGCCAACGCCCAGTCCACCTTCATGCTGGAGATGACCGAGGCCGCGCAAATTTTGCACAGCGCCACGCCGCACAGCCTGGTGCTGATGGACGAGATCGGGCGCGGCACCTCCACCTTCGACGGGCTGGCGCTGGCCTCGGCCATTGCCACCCACCTGCACGACAAGGTCAAGGCCTTCACCCTGTTCGCCACCCACTACTTCGAGCTGACCGAATTCCCGGCCGCGCACCACGCCGCGCTGAACGTGCATGTGAGCGCGGTGGAAAGCCAGGGCCGCGACATCGTCTTCCTGCACCAGATCGAGCCCGGCCCCGCCAGCCGCAGCTACGGCGTGCAGGTGGCGCGCCTGGCGGGCGTGCCCGGCGCCGTGGTGCAGCACGCCCGCCACGCGCTGGAGGCGCTGGAGAGCCACAGCGCCCACGCCCAGGCGCAGGTGGACCTGTTCGCCCCGCCGCCCGCCGCGGCCACGCCCGAGCCGAGCGCGGTGGACCGGGCGCTGGCCCAGATCGACCCCGATGCCTTGAGCCCGCGCGAGGCGCTGGACGCACTGTACCGCCTGAAACAGTTGCAGGCCCCACACTGAGGCCCCGGGCGCGGGCTTGGGGTATAGTTAATAACCCATTGGTCAGTAATGCACGCCCCAAGCCTCCCCCCCACCGCCCCCAGGCGCAGCCGCCGCAAGGACGCCCGCCCGGGCGAACTGCTGGACGCCGCGCTCGACCTGTTCGTCGAGCACGGCTACGCCGCCACCCGGGTGGAGGCCGTGGCCCAGCGTGCCGGGGTGTCCAAAGGCACCCTGTTCCGCTACTTCCCCAGCAAGGAAGACCTGTTCAAGGCGGTGGTGCGCCAGCACCTGGCCGGGCGCATCCCCGAATGGCACGAGGAATTCGCCGCCTTCGAGGGCTCCAGCGCCGACATGGTGCGCCACTGCCTGCAACAGTGGTGGGCCCGGCTCGGGGCCACCCGCCTGTCGGGGCTGACCAAGCTGGTCATGACCGAGTCGGCGCACTTCCCCGAAATCGCCCGCTTCTACCAGGCCGAGGTGATCGCACCGGCCAACGCCCTGCTGCGCCAGATCCTGGAACGGGGCGTGGCCCGGGGCGAATTCCGCCCGATCGACCCCGACTACGGCATTTACAGCCTGATCGCCCCGATGATCTTCCTGCTACTGTGGAAGCACGCGATGGCCCCGTGCATCGGCCCCGACCAGCAGATCGACCCCGAAGCCTTTCTGCGCAGCCAGACCGACGCCCTGCTGCACGGCCTGCTGGCGCAACCGCCGGCGCCCGACAGCGCGGCGACAGCCGCCTTCGGTAAAATGGATCAGATTTAGCCAATATACCCCTTGGAGTATCAAATGAGCAGCGCGACCCCGGCCTTCGATTTCGAAAAAGCCCGCTTCAACATGATCGAGCAGCAAATCCGGCCTTGGGAGGTGCTCGACGCCCAGGTGCTGGACCTGCTGGGGCAGCTGCAGCGCGAGCAGTTCGTGCCCGCAGCGCACCAGGCGCTGGCCCTGGCCGACATGGAAATTCCGCTGGGCCACCCCGCCGTGGAAGGCGAATGCCTGCTGGCCCCCAAGGTGGAGGCCCGGGCGCTGCAGGACCTGGCCCTGCAACCGACCGACCGGGTGCTGGAAATCGGCACCGGCTCGGGCTACATGGCGGCCCTCCTGGGCAAGCTGTGCGCCCAGGTTCTGACGCTGGAAATCAACCCCACCCTGGCCGAGCAGGCCCGCGCCCGCCTGGCCCAGGCGGGCTTGACCAATGTGGACGTCAAAACCGCCGACGCCGCGGCCCAGGGCTTTGCCGCCTGCGCCAGCGGCGCGCCCTACGACGCCATCGTCCTCAGCGGCTCGGTGGCCGAGGTGCCCAGCGCCCTGCTCGACCTGCTCAAGGTCGGTGGCCGCCTGTTCGCTGTGGTCGGCCAGGAACCGGTGATGCGCGCCACCCTGGTGCGTCGCACCGGCCCCGCCGCCTTCCACACCGCCCAGCCCTGGGACACCGTGGCCCCGCGGCTCAAGCACTTCCCCGAGCCGTCGCGTTTCCAGTTCTGACGCCGGTGATCACCCACATCCGCCCCGCCCAGCTGGCCGATTGGCTGGCCGAGGTCACCCCCGACGGCGGCCCGCTGCCGCTGGTGCTGGACGTGCGCGAACCCTGGGAGGTGCAAACCGCCCGGGTCGCCGCCGCCGGCTTCGAGCTGCGGCACCTGCCCATGGCCAGCATCCCGCTGCGCCTGGCCGAACTGCCGGCCGACCGCCCCATCGCCTGCCTCTGCCACCACGGTGCGCGCAGCGCGCAGGTCGCGCATTTCCTGCTCAGCCGTGGCTACCCGGAGGTGGTCAACATCCAGGGCGGCATCGACCTGTGGAGCGACGAGCTGGACCCCACCGTGCCCCGTTACTGAGCACCCCCGCCGCCCGAAAGCCCCGCCGCATGAGCCCCATGACCCACCGCACCGCCCGTTCTGCTGCCTCGCTGCCCACCGCCCTGCGGCGCCACTGGCGCCCTGCGGTGGCCGGCGCCGGCCTGTTGTGGGCGCTCGCCAGCGGCCCGGCCCAGGCCCAGAACCTGCAGACCCTGTTCGAGGCCGCGCGCGGCTACGACGCGGTGTACCTGTCGGCGCTGTCGCAGTTCCAGGCCAGCCAGGCGCGGGCCGAACAGGCCAAGGCCGGGGTGCGGCCCAACGTCGGCCTGTCGGCCGGCGCCAGCTGGACGAACACCGACACCAACCTCCCCGGCGGCGACCGCACCACCAACGGCCAGACCGCCGCGCTGGCCGCCAGCCAACCGCTGTTCCGCCCGGTCAACCGGCTGGCGGTGGAGCAGGCCGAAGCGTCGCTGCGCGCCGCCGAAGCCCAGCTGCGCGCCGCGGAACAGGACCTGATCGTGCGCAGCGCGCAGGCCTACTTCGACGTGCTGGCGGCACAAGACACCCTGACCTTTGTGCGCGCCCAGAAAGCCGCCGTGGCCGAACAACTCGCCGCGGCCCAGCGCAACTTCGAGGTCGGCACCGCCACCATCACCGACACGCGCGAGGCCCAGGCCCGCTTCGACCTGGTCACCGCCCAGGAAATCGCTGCCGACAACGACCGCCGAGTCAAACACCTGGCGCTGGACCAGCTCGTCGGACAGGCCCAGACCACCCCCTGGCGGCTGGACACCCGCGCCCCGCTGCCGGCCCTGGCCCCGGCCGAACTGGCGCCCTGGGTGGAGCAGGCCGAAACCGGCCACCCGCAGGTGCAGCAGGCGCTGGCCGGGCAAACCGTAGCCCAGCTGGAAACCCGCAAGGCCGAGGCCACCCGCCTGCCCACGCTGGACGCCACCGCCCAGTACCAGGTGGGCCGTGGCCCCACCACCGGCGTGCCTTACAGTTACGTGCGCAGCCACAACGCCACCGTGGGCCTGCAGTTCAACCTGCCGCTGTACACCGGGGGCGCGGTGCAGAACCGCATCGCCGAAACCCTGGCCCTGGAAAACAAAGCCCGCACCGACCTGGACGCCGCCCGCCGGGGCGTGGCCCAGGCCACCCGGGCGGCCTACTTCGGCGTGGTGTCCGGCCAGGGGCAGGTGCGCGCCCTGGAGGCCGCCGAAGCCTCCAGCCAGAGCGCCCTGGAAGCCAACCAGCTCGGCTACCAGGTGGGGGTGCGCATCAACATCGACGTGCTCAACGCCCAAAGCCAGCTGTTCCAGACCAAAGCCAGCCTGGCCAAGGCGCGTTACGACGTGCTGGTGGGCGGGCTGCGCCTGCGCCAGGCCAGCGGCGGCCTGCAGCCCGGCGACCTGGCCCCGATCAACGCCCTGCTGGCGCCCTGAACCAGACCGACACCGCCTGCGCGCAGCGCTCGGCGGCGCCACTGCCCTGCGCGATCAGGGTCTGGCAAGCGGCCTCGGCCGCCAAGCGCGAGGACCCGTCGGCGACCCAGGCTTGCAGCTGGCGCAGGGCAGCCTCCAGGTCGGCCACCCGCACCGCCGCGCCCAGCCGCACCGCGGCCTCCGCCGCCTCGGCGAAATTGAAGGTGTGTGGCCCCAACACCAAAGGGCAGCCGCAGGCCGCGGCCTCGATCAGGTTCTGCCCGCCCAGGGGCAGGTAGCTGCCCCCCAGCAGGCCCATGTGGGCCAGGCCCAGGTAGAGCGGCATCTCGCCCAGCGTGTCGCCCAGCCACACGTCGGCGGCCAGGGCGGCCTCGGGCAGCGCCGCCGCCGGCGACGCCAGGGCGCTGCGGCGCCAGACCGCCCAGCCGTGGTCGGCCAGCAGCGCGGCCACGCCGTTGAAACGCTGCGGGTGGCGCGGCACCACCACCCACAGCGGCCGCTGCGGGCCGGTCCAGGGGTGCTGGCGCAGGGTCTCCAGCCACAACGCTTCCTCGCCCTCGCGGGCGCTGGCCCAGACGATGACCGGGCGCTCGGCCGGCAGCTGCGCCCGCCAGGCGCGCCCGGTGGCCCAAGGGTCGGGGTGCCAGGGCACGTCGAACTTGAGGTTGCCGTGCACCCCGCGCACCACCGCGCCCAGGCTGCGCAGCCGCGCCGCGTCGTCTTCGGTCTGGGCATAGACCCCGGTCAGGCCGCGGTAGGCCGGGCCCGACAGCCACGCCAGCCGCTGGGCCCGCCGCTGCGAACGCGCGTTCAGGCGGGCGTTCACCAGCAGCAGCGGCACGCCGGCGTGGCGCGCCCCACGGACCAGTTGGGGCCACACCTCAGTTTCCATCAACACCCCCACGCAGGGCCGGAAGTGGGCGTAAAAACGGCGCACCGCCCCCGGCGTGTCCCAGGGCAGCCAGACCTGGGTGTCGCCCGGGCGCAGCAGTTTTTCGCCTTCGGTGCGGCCGGTGGCGGTGCTGTGGGTCAGCAGCAGGCGCAGGTCCGGCCAGCGCTGGCGCAGGCGCTCCAGCAACAGGGCCGCGGCGCGGGTTTCGCCCAGCGACACCGCGTGCACCCACAGCCAGCCGACCTCGGGGGCCGGGGGCACGTGGTAGCGGCCAAAGCGCTCTTCCACCGCCACCCCGTAACCCGGCTCCTGCCGGGCACGGCGGCGCAGCTTGCGCCGCAGCAGCGGCTGCATGGCCCAGACGGCGGCGCTGTACAGCGCCAGGGCCAGGGTTTCCAGACAGGACACGCTCAGCCCGCGTCGAACAGCCGCTGGTACACGCGGCCGATGCCGGCGGCCTCCTGGGCCAGCGAGAAGTGGGCGGTCACCCGCGCCCGCGCCGCCTCGCCCATGCGCAGGGCGGCTTCTGGGTCGGCCAGCACCCGGCGCACCGCGTCGGCCAGCCCGACGGCGTCGCCGGTGTCCACCAGCTCGCCGTTCTCGCCGGGGCGCACCAGCTCTTCAAAAGCGCCGGTGCGGGAACACACCAGGGCGCAGCCGGTGGCGGCGGCCTCAAACGGGGTCAGGCCGAAAGGTTCGTAGCGTGGGCAAGCCACGCACAGCAGGCAGCGCTGGTACCAACGGTGCACCTCGCCGGCGGGCACCTCGCCCAAGAAGACGATGCGCTCGCTCAGGCCGGCGGCGGCGATCTTGTCTTTCAGCGCCTGCTGGTAGGCCTGGTGCTTGGGCTGCGCCAGCCCGGCGATCACCGCGGTGGCGCCGGGCAGGTGCGGCAGGGCCGCGATCATCGCGTCCACGAACACGTCGGTGCCCTTGTCGTCGCGCACCCGCCCGAACACGCCAATACCGTATTGGCCGGGCAAGCCGCTGTCGGCCCAGGCATGGCGCTTGTCGGGCGGCGGCGCAAAGCGCGACAGGTCGATGCCGTGCGGCACCACCGCGGTGGTGTTGGGCACGCAGCTGGCGGCCTTGGGCGTGGTGGCAATCACCGCGTCCATGCGGCTGATGAGCCAGCGCGGGAACCAGCCGTGGCGGTGCTGCGCCGCCGAGGTGAACACCAGCTTGATCGGCAGGCGCAGCACGTCGCGCGCCCACAGGCCGGCCACCATCTCGTGGTCGCGGCGCACGTGCCAGAGGCGAAACGGCCGGCCCGCCGCCGGCCGGCGAGACAGGCGGACCGCCTCTTTCAGGGTCATGCCCGGCACGCCGTTGGACAGCGGCGTGCCGCAGTAGCCCAGGCGCCACTGGCCCAGTTGCAGCGGCACCAGCGCGTTGACCGTGGCCGACACCCCGGTGTAGCGCTGCTTCAGGTTGAAAACGATGACTTCGGGATCGGCGCTGGGGGTCATGGGCGGGGGCGTGTGCGGTCGGGATTGATCGGATCAGTGCGCCGATTGTTCCAGATGTGCATCGGGCTTGACGCGTCGCAGCAGCGCCATCATGTCGGCGCGGATGCGTTCCAGCGCCTCGGGCGTCTGGCCCTCGAAGCGCAACACCAGCACCGGCGTGGTGTTGGAGGCGCGCACCAGGCCAAAACCGTCCGGCCAGTCCACCCGCACGCCGTCGATGGTGTGGACCTCGGCCGGGGCGTCGAAGCGCGCCAGGGCCTGCATCTCGGCCACCAGGCGGTGCGGCTCGCCCTCGGCACAGGGCACGTTGAGCTCGGGGGTGGAATGGCTGGTGGGCAAGCCTTCCAGCACCGCGCCGGGGTGGTCGTGGCGGCTCAGAATCTCCAGCAGCCGGGCGCCGGCGTAGCTGCCGTCGTCAAAGCCGTACCAGCGTTCCTTGAAGAAGATGTGGCCGCTCATCTCGCCGCCCAGCGGCGAATCGACGGCTTTCATCTGGGCCTTGATCAGCGAGTGCCCGGTCTTGAACATCAGCGGCACACCGCCGGCGGCGCGGATGGCCGGTGCCAGCCGCTGGCTGCATTTCACATCGAACACGATGGTGCCACCGGGCACGCGGCTGAGCACGTCCTGCGCAAACAGCAGCATCTGGCGGTCGGGGAAAATGTTTTCGCCGCTGGGCGTGACGATGCCCAGGCGGTCGCCGTCGCCGTCGAAGGCCAGGCCGAGGTCGGCACCGGTGCGGGCCAGCGCGTCGATCAGGTCGCGCAGGTTCTCGGGTTTGGACGGGTCCGGGTGGTGGTGGGGAAAGTTCCCGTCCACCTCGCTGAACAGTTCCACCACCTCGCAGCCCAGCGCGCGGAACAGGGCCGGTGCGGTCGCCCCGGCCACGCCGTTGCCGCAGTCCACCACCACCTTGAGCGGTCGGGCCAGCCGCACGTCGTCCACGATGCGCTGCCGGTAGGCCGGCCACACGTCCTGGGCGGTCACGCCGCCCCCGGCGTGCAGCGCACCGTCGTCGGCCAGCATGGCGCTGCGCAGCGCCTGGATCTCGTCGCCGTAGATGGCGCGGCCGGCCAGCACCATCTTGAAGCCGTTGTGGTGCTTGGGGTTGTGGCTGCCGGTGACCTGGATGCCGCTGCGGCACAGGGTGTGGGCCGCGAAGTAGAGCATGGGCGTGGTGACCATGCCCACGTCAATGACCTGCACCCCCACCGACACCAGCCCGTCGACCAGGGCCTCGGTCAGGGCCGGACCGCTGAGACGACCGTCGCGGCCCACGGCCACGGTGGTTTCGCCCAAGGCCCGGGCACGGGCGCCAAAGGCGCGGCCCAGGGCACGGGCAAAGTCGGTGTTGAGGGCGTCGGGCACGACGCCGCGGATGTCGTAGGCCTTGAAGGCGCTGGCGGGGTAGGCGGAGGAGGAAACAGACATGGTCAGGCCGGTGTGTGACGAAGCCCCGATTGTAGAAACTGGCGGCGTCGCCCACTGGCCCCGGCCGGCGCCGCGCCTTAGAATGGTCCATTCATCCTAGCCGGCCATGCGCACCCCACCCCAACCCTTGCACGCCTGCCGCTGGCACAGCCCGGTGGGCGAACTGCTGTTGTTGGCCCACGACCAGGCCCTGTGCGGCCTGTGGTTCAGCGACCAGTCGGGCATCCCGCCCTGGGCCGAGCGCGCGCCCCTGCAGCCCACCCACCCCCTGCTGCTGCAGGCCGTGGCCGAGTTGCAGGACTACTTTGTGGGCGGTCGCCACGCTTTCGATCTGCCGCTGGACACCTCGGCAGGCACCGATTTCCAGCGTGCCGTCTGGGCTGCGCTGGCACAGATCCCTTACGGCCGGACCGTGAGCTACCGCGACCTCGCCCAGGCGGTGGGACGCCCGGCGGCGGTGCGCGCGGTGGGCGGGGCGATCGGGCGCAACCCCTTGGGCATCGTGCTGCCCTGTCACCGCGTACTGGGGGCGAACGGCGCCCTGACCGGCTACACCGGCGGCCTGGAACGCAAAGTGGCCCTGTTGCGGCTCGAATCGGCCTGACCCCTTGACTGCGGTGCCACGCGCCCCCGTGGCGGAATTCCTGCTGCTGGCCGCCCTGTGGGGCGCGTCGTTCCTGTTCATGCGCCTGGGGGCGCAGGAATTCGGTGCCTGGGCCACGGCCGGCACCCGGGTGGCGGTGGCCAGCCTGGCCCTGGCGCCGGCGCTGTGGTTCAGCGGGCAGTGGGGCGCGTTGCGGCGCCACGCCGGCCCCATCCTGTTGGTCGGCTTGCTGAATTCGGCCCTGCCCTTCGCCCTGTACGCCTACGCCTTGCTGTCCATCACCACGGGCCTGTCGGCCATCCTGAACGCCACCGCGCCGCTGTTCGGGGCGCTGGTGGCGTGGGGCTGGCTGGGCGAACGCCCGGGCCGCTGGCGCGCCGTGGGCCTGGCGCTGGGTTTTGTGGGCGTGGCCCTGCTGTCGTGGGACCAGGCGAGCTTCCAGCCCGGAGGCACTGGCTGGGCGGTGCTGGCCTGCCTGGGCGCGACCCTGTGTTATGGCCTGGCCGCCAGCTTCACCCAGAAACACCTGACCGGCGTACCGCCCCTGGCCACGGCCACCGGCAGCCAGTTCGGCGCCACCCTGGGCCTGGCTGTGCCCACGCTGTGGTACTGGCCGAGCCAGACGCCCAGCCTGCGGGCCTGGGCCGCCCTCGCCGCCGTCGGGGTGCTGTGCACCGCGCTGGCCTACCTGCTGTTTTTCCGGCTGATCGCCCGCGCCGGCCCCAGCAAGACGCTCACCGTGACCTTCCTGATCCCGCTGTTCGCCCTGGCCTACGGCGCCGGTCTGCTGGGCGAAACCGTCAGCCCCGGCATGCTGGCCGGCGGCGCGGTCGTCCTGCTCGGGGTGGCCCTGGCTACAGGCGGGTGGGTGCCTCGCTGGCGCCGACCCCGCTCTGGACCGACTCTTTGAGCTTGGGGCTGGCGTGGAAGGTGACCACGCGCCGCGCCTCGATGGCCACCGGCTCGCCGGTGCGCGGGTTGCGCCCCGGCCGCGGCGCCTTGGTGCGGATCTGGAAGTTGCCGAAACCGGAAATCTTCACGTCCTCGCCGGCCACCAGGCTGTCGCCGATGAGGTCGAAGAAGGCGTCGACCATGTCTTTGGACTCGCGCTTGTTCAGGCCGATCTGCTCGTAGAGCAGCTCGGCCAGCTGGGCCTTGGTCAGGGCCGAGGCGTCTGCCTCGGGGGCGTCGGTGTCGGGGGCGTGGACGGTCATGGCGGGCTCCTGGGCGGGGTCAGCGCAAACGGGCCTGCACCCGCTCGGCCAGCGACGCGAGCACCGCATGCACGGTGGCGTCGATCTCGGCGTCGGTCAGGTTGGCGTCCCCGCGCTCCAGCGTCAGGCGCACGGCCAGGCTCTTTTCGTCGGGCGCCAGGCCACCGGTCTGCGCCGCCCCCGGCTTGGGCCGGTACACGTCGAACAGCACAGCCTGCTTCAGCCAGCCCTGGGTGGGCGCGGCGTGCACCGCGGCCATCAGTTCGGCGTGGCCCACCGCCTCGCGCACCACCACCGCAATGTCGCGCTGCACCGGCTGGTGCCGCGCCACCGGCTGCGCCAGCGGCACATCGCGGCCCAGCACGGCCGGCAGGTCCAGCTCGAACAGCACCGGGGCCTGCTGCCAGCCTTCCAGCTGGCGCCAGCGCGGGTGCAGCTCGCCCACAAAACCGATGGCCTGGCCGTCCAGCCGCACGCGGGCGCAACGGCCGGGGTGCAGGGCCGGGTGTTCGGCCGGCTCGAAGGTGGGTACGCGCGGCGCCAGCAGGGCCTGCACATCGCCCTTGACGTCGAAAAAGTCCACCGCGCGGGCCGGCACGCCCCACTGGTGGGCGGACTCGTCGCCGTAGGCCACGCCAGCCACGCGCATCGGCTGGTCGAAGCCGGCCACCGTGGTGTCGCTGTCGGCCACGGCGGCGTCTTTGCGGAACACGCGTCCCAGTTCGAACACGCGCACGCGCTCGGCCTTGCGGTCGGTGTTGAACTTGAGCACCGCCAACAAGCTGCCCAGCAGCGAGGAACGCATCACGTTCATCTGGCTGGCGATGGGGTTGAGCAGGCGGATCGGGTCGGTGTTGCCGGCGTAATCGCGCTCCCAGCGCTCTTCCACAAAGCTGTAGTTGATGGTTTCCTGGTAGCCCAGTTGCGCCAGTTGGCGGCGCAGCGTGAAGGGCCCGCGGCGGTTTTCGGGGCGGATCTTGGCCGTCACCGGCGCCAGTGGCGGGGTGTGCGGCAACTGCTCGTAACCGATGACGCGCGCCACCTCTTCGATCAGGTCTTCCTCGATCTGCAGGTCGAAACGGAAGGAAGGCGGCGTGACGGTGACCGTGCCCTCACCTTCGCTCACCGGCAGGCTGAGGCGGCGCAGCGCGTCGGCGCACTGCTGCTGCGTGACCGGCATGCCAATGACCTTGGCCGCCCGCGCCACGCGCAGCGTCACCGGCTGGGCTGGCGGCATGCGGACGATGTGGTCGTCGATGGGGCCGGCCTGGCCGCCACAGATTTGCAGGATGAGGTCGGTGATGCGTTCGACGTGTTCCACGGTGAGCTGGGGGTCCACCCCGCGCTCGAAGCGGTGGCCCGCGTCGGTGCTGAAGTTGTAGCGGCGCGAACGGCCCGCGATCGCCTTGGGCCACCAGAACGCCGCTTCCACGAACACGTTGCGGGTGTCGTCGCCCACGGCGGTGGCGTCACCGCCCATGATGCCGGCCAGCGATTCCACCGCCTGCTCGTCGGCGATCACGCCCACGGTCTCGTCCACCGCCACGGTGTTGCCGTTGAGCAGCTTCAAAGTTTCACCGGCCTTGCCCCAACGCACCTGCAAGCCGCCGTGGATCTTGTCCAGGTCGAAGATGTGCGAGGGGCGGCCCAGCTCGAACATCACGTAGTTGGAGATGTCCACCAGCGCCGACACGCTGCGCTGGCCACAGCGGGCCAGGCGCTCCACCATCCAGGCGGGCGTGGGCGCCTGCGGGTTGATGCCGCGCACGATGCGCCCGGTGAAGCGGCCACACAGGTCGGGCGACTGCACTTGCACCGGCAGCTTGTCGTTGTGAGTGGTGGGCAGCGTGGGGAACACGGGTTCGTTCAGCGGGGCACCGGTCAGGGCGGCCACCTCGCGCGCAATGCCGTACACGCTCAGGCAGTGCGCCAGGTTGGGCGTGAGCTTGAGGGTGAACAGGCGGTCGTCGAGCTTGAGGTGCGCGCGGATGTCCTGCCCCACCGGGGCGTTGCCAGCCAGCTCCAGCAGGCCGCCGTGGTCCTCGGACAGGCCCAGCTCGCGGGCAGAGCACAGCATGCCGAAGCTTTCCACGCCGCGCAGCTTGCCCACCTTGATCAGGAAGGGTTTGCCATCTTCGCCCGGCGGCAACTCGGCCCCCACCTGGGCACAGGGCACCTTGATGCCCACACGGGCGTTGGGCGCACCGCAGACGATCTGCAGCAGCTCGCCGGTACCGGCGTCCACTTGGCACACGCGCAGGCGGTCGGCGTTGGGGTGCTGTTCGGCCTCGACGATGGCGCCGACCACGATCTTGGAAAACGGCGGCGCCACCGGCACGCACTCCTCCACCTCCAGACCGGCCATGGTCAGGGTGTCGGCCAGCTGCTGGCTGGTCAGGGGCGGGTTGCAGAATTCGCGCAGCCAGGACTCGGGGAATTGCATGTTCTCTACTCTCGAATTGCGGGGCGCGGGTTCAGCGGAATTGGCTCAGGAAACGGACATCGCCGTCGAAGAACAGGCGCAGGTCGTTGACGCCGTAGCGCAGCATGGTCAGGCGGTCCGGGCCCATGCCGAAGGCAAAGCCGATGTACTTTTCGGGGTCCAGCCCCATGTTGCGCACCACGTTCGGGTGCACCTGGCCGCTGCCGGCCACTTCCAGCCAGCGCCCGGCCAGCGGTCCGGTCTGGAACTGGATGTCGATCTCGGCGCTGGGCTCGGTGAAGGGGAAAAAGCTCGGACGGAAGCGCAGCACCAGATCGTCCGACTCGAAGAAGGTACGGCAGAAATCGGTGAACACGAACTTCAGGTCCTTGAAGCTCACGTTCTCGCCGATCCACAGGCCTTCGCACTGGTGGAACATGGGCGAGTGGGTGGCGTCGCTGTCCACCCGGTAGGTGCGGCCCGGCGCGATGACGCGGATCTCGGGCATGTCACCACTGAACAGCCCATCCGTCGGGGCGCCAGCCAGCGCTTTGTGACGCTTGACGTGCTGCACCGCGTGGCGAATCTGCATCGGGCTGGTGTGGGTGCGCAGCAGGTTGGGCGCCTGGTCGGAGCCGCCTTCCACGTAGAAGGTGTCGTGCATGGAACGCGCCGGGTGGTCTTCGGGCGTGTTCAACGCGGTGAAGTTGAACCAGTCGGACTCGATTTCGGGGCCGTCGGCCACCTCGAAGCCCATGGAGCCGAAGATCGCCTCGATGCGCTCCAGCGTCAGGCTCACCGGGTGCAGCCCGCCGGTGCCGCGCTGGCGGCCGGGCAAGGTCACGTCCAGCGCCTCGGCCTGCAACTGGCGCTGCAGCTCGGCCTCGGCCAGGGC
>NZ_JAAQQT010000688.1:0-38462 GCF_011742065.1 Aquabacterium sp. A08 | reverse complement strand
TTTTCCAGGTCGGCGGGGGTGGTGGCCTGCGCGAACAGTTCGCGCGCCGACTGCACCAGGGAATCGAGGTCGTTCATCTCAACGGTCCACAGCAGGCCCTGCAAGGGCGTGATCCAAATGAAAAAGGGCCAGTGCCGTACAGCGCTGGCCCTTCAAACCGGGTATTTTCGCTCAGAAAAACCCGAGGTCCATCAAGCGGCCAGCTTGGCCTTGACCTGAGCGACGATGGCGCCGAAAGCGGCCTTGTCGTTCACGGCCAGATCGGCCAGCACCTTGCGGTCGATTTCGATCGCGGCTTTCTTCAGGCCGTTGGCGAACTGGCTGTAGGTCAGGCCCAGTTCACGCGCACCGGCGTTGATACGCGCGATCCACAGCTGACGGAACACGCGCTTCTTGGTGCGGCGGTCACGGTAGGCGTACTGGCCCGCCTTCATCACCGCCTGTTTGGCGATGCGGTAGACGTTGCCGCGGCGACCGCGGAAACCCTTGGCCAGGGCGAGGACTTTCTTGTGACGGGCACGTGCGGTGACACCACGTTTGACGCGAGGCATAAGCTACTCCTTGTTCGTCGTTGAATTACAGGCCGGCCTTGGGCAGCATCTGTGCCATGTGACCCATGTTGGTCTCATGCACATTCACCGCACCGCGCAGGTGGCGCTTGTTCTTGGTGGTCTTCTTGGTCAGGATGTGACGCTTGAAGGCTTGACCGCGCTTGACGGTGCCACCCGGACGAACGCGAAAACGCTTTTTCGCACTGCTCTTGGTCTTCATTTTGGGCATATCGATGCTCCTTATGGTTTGTGCTCGTGAGGCGCCGTGAACCCAATCACGGTCTTGTTGGCCCCGAGCCACTTGGTGTGGTGCGCCCACGCATGGGCGCGCCGTGCGGCGTTCGAGACGCCGCGCGGACCCGACAGGCGACCAACCCACCCGGTCCGTATTCGGTGTGGCAGCTTACGCCGCCGGTTGCTCGGCCGAAGCCTCGGCCGGCTTCGCCGCGCCGCCCGTCTTCTTGCGGCCGGGCGCGATCATCATGATCATCTGGCGGCCTTCGAGCTTGGGGAACTGCTCCACCACGATCAGGTCGGCCAGCTCGTCGCGGATGCGGTTGAGCAGGGCCAGGCCCAGTTCCTGGTGGGTGATTTCCCGACCGCGAAAACGCAAGGTGATCTTGCATTTGTCGCCGTCGTCCAGGAAGCGCTTGATGTTGCGCAGCTTGATGTTGTAGTCGCCGTCGTCGGTGCCGGGGCGGAACTTGATTTCCTTGACCTCGATGACCTTCTGCTTGGACTTGGCTTCCGCCGCCTTCTTCTGTTCCGCGTACTTGAACTTGCCGTAGTCGATCAGGCGGCACACCGGCGGCTTGGCCATCGCGGCGATTTCCACCAGGTCCACGTCCAGGTCACCCGCCATGCGCAGCGCTTCCTGCAGGCTGACCACACCAATGGCTTCGCCTTCGGGGCCGGTGAGGCGGACCTCGGGGGCCATGATTTCGCGGTTCAGGCGGTGGGCGCGTTCCTCGCGTTGGCGGCGGTCACGGAAGTTGGGAGCGGTAGCGATGGCGAAATCCTTTGTTCAAAAAGCTGCAAACAGCGAGCGCTGCAAATGGCGGCGCGGCACCACGCCTGCGGCCACGCCGGCCGTCAGGCCTTGGCGTCGAGGTCGGCGCGGATGCGTTGGGCAAATTCGTCCAGCGACAACACCCCCAGGTCTTGGTTGCCGCGCGCACGCACCGCAACCGCCCCAGCGGCCTTCTCTTTGTCGCCCACGACGAGGATGTACGGCAGCTTTTGCAGCGAAAACTCTCGAATTTTATACGTGATTTTCTCGTTGCGCAAATCCAGCACCACCCTAACGCCTTGATTTTCCAGCGTTTTGACAATTTCGCGACAGTAATCGGCCTGCGCGTCGGTGATGTTGAGCACCGCCACCTGCACCGGCGCCAGCCAAACCGGCAGCGCGCCGGCGTGCTGTTCCACCAGAATGCCGATGAAACGCTCCAGGCTGCCGACGATGGCGCGGTGCAGAATCACCGGGCGCTGGCGGCTGCCGTCCTCGGCCACGTACTCGGCATCCAGGCGCTCGCTCAGGTTGAAGTCCACCTGGATGGTGCCACACTGCCACTCGCGGCCAATCGCGTCCTTCAGGGTGTATTCGATCTTGGGGCCGTAGAACGCACCGTCGCCTTCCGAAATCACGAAGTCGCAGCCCGAATGGCGCAGGCTGTCCATCAGCGCCTTTTCGGCCTTGTCCCACAGCGCATCCGAGCCGATGCGCGCGGCCGGGCGGGTGGACACTTTGTACAGAATTTCGGTAAAGCCGAAATCGGCGTACACCTTCTTCAACACCTGGGTGAAGGTGTCGCACTCGGGCAGGATCTGGTCTTCGGTACAGAAAATGTGCCCGTCGTCCTGGGTGAAACCGCGCACCCGCATGATGCCGTGCAAACCGCCCGAAGGCTCGTTGCGGTGGCACTGGCCGAACTCGCCGTAGCGCAGCGGCAGGTCGCGGTAGCTCTTGATGCCCTGCTTGTAAATCAGGATGTGGCCGGGGCAGTTCATCGGCTTGAGCGCATAGTCGCGCTTTTCCGACTCGGTCACGAACATGTTGTCGCGGTACTTGTCCCAGTGACCGGTTTTTTCCCACAGCGTCTGGTCCAGGATCTGCGGGCCCTTCACTTCCTGGTAGCCGTTGTCGCGGTACACCTTGCGCATGTACTGCTCCACCTGCTGCCACAGCGTCCAGCCCTTGGGGTGCCAGAACACCAGGCCGGGCGCGTGCTCGTCGATGTGGAACAGGTCCAGTTCGCGGCCCAGCTTGCGGTGGTCGCGCTTTTCGGCCTCTTCCAGCCGGGTCAGGTACTGCTGCAGGTCGTCCTTGCTGGCCCAGGCGGTGCCGTACACGCGTTGCAGCATTTCGTTGCGGTGGTCGCCGCGCCAGTACGCACCGGCCACCTTCATGAGTTTGAAGTGCTTGAGCTTGCCGGTGCTGGGCACGTGGGGGCCACGGCACAAATCTTCAAACGCGCCCTCGCGGTACAGGCTCACGTCTTCGTTGCTCGGGATGCTGGCGATGATCTCGGCCTTGTAGTGCTCGCCCAAGCCCTTGAAATACTCGACCGCCTCGTCGCGCGGCAACACACGGCGCACCACCGGCTCGTCTTTGTTGGCCAGCTCGGTCATCTTCTTTTCGATGGCCGCCAGGTCGTCGGGCGTGAACGGGCGCTTGTACGAGAAGTCGTAATAAAAGCCGTTGTCGATCACCGGGCCAATGGTCACCTGCGCCTCGGGGAACAGCGCCTTCACCGCGTAGGCCAGCAGGTGGGCGGTGGAGTGGCGGATCACCTCCAGCCCATCGGCGTCCTTGGCGGTGACGATGGCCAGGGTGGCGTCCTGCTCGATGCGGTGCGAGGTGTCCACCACCTGGCCGTCCACCTTGCCGGCCAGCGCGGCCTTGGCCAGGCCGGCGCCGATGGAGGCCGCGACCTCGGCCACGGTGACGGGGCCGGGGAACTGGCGTTGCGAACCGTCAGGGAGGGTGATGTTCAACATGGGGAGGGGTCCAGACAACAAAAACGCGGCTCGGGGCCGCGCTGAAAAGAAGAACAAAGTGCAGGCGCGAACTGCCACCCATCAATGGGCAGTGAACAACTCCTGGGTAGTTCGCGGTGTCATAACCGGGGCGCCTTTCTCGTTCTTGTGCAGCTATTTCTTAAGATTTTCCCACAAAAAAGCCCGGGACCGGCCCGGGCTCTCGTCTCCTCGCCCCTGCGGGGCTCGGTGGATCAGTGGAACTGCTCTTCTTCGGTGGAACCGGTCAGAGCCTTCACGCTGGAAGAACCGCCCTGGATCACGGTGGTCACGTCGTCGAAGTAGCCGGTGCCCACTTCCTGCTGGTGCGACACGAAGGTGTAGCCTTGTTCGCGGGCGGCGAATTCCGGCTCTTGCACCATTTCGACGTAGTGCTTCATGCCTTCGCCGCGGGCGTAAGCGTGGGCAAACTTGAAGGTGTTGTACCAGTTGACGTGGATACCGGCCAGGGTGATGAACTGGTACTTGTAGCCCAGCGCCGACAGCTCTTCCTGGAAGGAGGCGATCTGCGAATCGTTGAGGTTCTTCTTCCAGTTGAAGGACGGCGAGCAGTTGTAGGACAGCAGCTTGCCCGGGCAGGCGGCGTGCACGGCTTGCGCGAATTCACGGGCAAAGCCGATGTCGGGCACGCCGGTTTCGCACCACACCAGGTCGGCGTAGGGGGCGTAGGCCACGCCACGGCTGATGGACTGCTCCAGGCCGTTCTTCACGCGGAAGAAGCCTTCCTGGGTGCGCTCGCCGGTCAGGAACGGCTTGTCGTTGGCGTCGTAGTCGCTGGTGATCAGGTTGGCGGCTTCGGCGTCGGTGCGGGCCAGGATCAGGGTCGGCACGCCCATCACGTCGGCAGCGAAGCGGGCGGAGATCAGCTTTTCGACGGCTTCGCGGGTCGGCACCAGCACCTTGCCGCCCATGTGGCCGCATTTCTTGGCCGCGGCCAGCTGGTCTTCGAAGTGCACGCCGGCGGCGCCAGCGGCGATCATGTTCTTCATCAGTTCGAAGGCGTTCAGCACGCCACCGAAACCGGCTTCCGCGTCGGCCACGATGGGCAGGAAGTAGTCGATGAAGCCTTCGTCGCCCGGATTGATGCCACGGCTCCACTGGATTTCGTCGGCACGCTTGAAGGTGTTGTTGATGCGGCGAACCATGGTCGGCACCGAGTCGTAGGCGTACAGCGACTGGTCGGGGTACATGGTTTCGGAGGTGTTGCCGTCGGCGGCGACTTGCCAGCCCGACAGGTACACGGCTTCCAGGCCAGCCTTGGCTTGTTGCATGGCCTGGCCAGCGGTGATGGCGCCGAAAGCGTTGACGTAGCCCTTCTTGGCGCCGCCGTTCACTTTGTCCCACAGCACCTTGGCGCCGCGCTGGGCAAAGGTGTACTCGGGCTGCAGACTGCCGCGCAGGCGCACCACGTCAGCGGCGGTGTAACCGCGCTTGACGCCGTTCCAACGGGGGTTGGTGGCCCAGTCTTTTTCCAGGGCTTCGATTTGCTGCTGGCGGCTCAGGGTCGGGTTGGACGACATGAATAACTCCTGTGGGTTGAAACGAAAGGGGTGACGCCGGGGGTGTGGTGTACACATGCAAGACCGGTGCCTTGTGCTTAAGTTTAAGTCTTCTATAAGACCCACATTCAATCTTATGTCTTATAGAAGACATATTTTTAAGTCAAACAATTCAACAGCTTACATTTTTAATTTCTCAATATGAGAAGTGATTTTTCATATCGGGAAATTTTTCTGCGCCGCAACAAAGCAATATTCCACAATATGGGATATAAAAACCATATCGAGAAAACAAGGCGCCTTTGAGGCGCGTCGGGGCGCACAGGCGTGGAACGGTGGCTGGGCGCCACGCCCCAGAAAGCCGCACGGCAAGGTGCGCAAACGCTCAGGCGCACCAGAGGCCGGTGGGCTGGGTGATGCCCATCCACAGCGCCCAGCCCGAGGTCAGCACCAAGGCGAGGCCCGCCAGGCGGATGCCCCAGCCGCCGGAGCGGGCATCTTTCAGTTTGAGCAACAGCCACGGCGCGGCCGTAAGCGAGACCATGGTGCCCGCCGCAAACGCGGCCATGACCACCGCCCCGTTGAGCGCACTGGCCGACAGGGACGCCACCAGCAGCGCCGAATACAGCAGCCCACACGGCATGAAGGCCCAACCCATGCCCAGCACCACAGGGGCCTTGCCGCCCATGGCCACCATGGCCGGGCGCACCTTGCGCCAGATGCCCTGGGCCCAGCCTTCGATGAAGGCCGGCTGACGCGCCTGCCACAGCAGCACCAGCCCCAGCAGCAAAGCGGCCACGTGCACCATGGTCCACAGCGGCCGAATCACGGCGGTTTGCTGCCCCATCCAGCCCAGGCCCTGCACCGTGCCGCCGGCCAGCGCGCCCATCAGGCTGTAACCCAGCAAGCGGCTGAACTGGAACTTCCACAGCGCCCGGGTGCTGCGCGGCGCGCCGCTGCGCGCGATGCCGGCGCAGGCCGCCCCGCACATGGCCACGCAGTGCGGACCGCCCACCAAGCCCATCACCAGGGCCGACAAGGTCATGGAACCCAACATGCCGCGACTGTAGCAGTGCCGGCCGCTACGGGCTCAGATGATCTTGGAAAAGCGGGCGCGGTCCTGGTCCACCTGCAGGTATTTGTCGAAGGTCATGGCGATGGCGCGCACCAGGTACCAGCCCGACGGGGTTACCTCAATGGCCGTGTCGGTGATGCGCACCAGGCCCAGCTCCACCATGCCCTGCAGCCGCTCCAGTTCGCGCGCGAAGTAGCTGCGGAAGTCGATCAGGTGGGCCAGGCCGACCGACTCGAAATCGACACTGCCTTGGCACATCAGCGCCATGATGACGCTGCGGCGCAGCACGTCGTCGCGGCTCAGGGCCAGCCCACGCACGATGGGCAGGCGCCCCTGGTCCAGGGCGTCGTAGTATTCCTCCAGCGTTTTGGCGTTCTGGCTGTAGGTGGCGCCGATGCGGCCTATGGCCGACACGCCCAGGGCGATCAGGTCGCAGTCGGGCTGGGTGCTGTAGCCCTGGAAGTTGCGGTGCAGCCGGCCCTGGCGCTTGGCCACGGCCAGGGCGTCGTTGGGCAGGGCGAAGTGGTCCATGCCCACGTACACATAACCCCCGGCGCTGAACAGGTCCAGCGAAATCGACAGCATGTCCAGCTTGTCGGCCGGGCTGGGCAGTTCGGCGCTGATGATGCGGCGCTGCGGCTTGAAGCGGGCCGGCAGGTGGGCGTAGGCGTAGAGCGCGATGCGGTCGGGGCGCAGCACCTGCACCTGTTCCAGCGTGTGGCGGAACGATTCGGGCGTTTGCTGCGGCAGGCCGTAGATCAGGTCGACGTTGACCGACTCAAAGCCGATGCGGCGCGCCGCCGCCACCAGCGCAAACACCTGCTCGGCCGGCTGCACCCGGTGCACCGCTTTTTGCACGGTGGGGTCAAAGTCCTGCACGCCAAAGCTCAGGCGGTTGAAGCCCAGCCGGTGCAGGTGCTCCAGCCGCGCCTCGGTCACGGTGCGCGGGTCCACCTCCACCGAATACTCGCCGCCCGGCACCAGGGTGAACTGGCGGCGGATCATGGCCACCAGGTCCTCCAGTTCGGCGTCGCTCAGGAAGGTGGGCGTGCCGCCGCCCAGGTGCATTTGCGAGACGTGGTGCCCGCGCCCGAAATGCTGCACCTGCAGCTCCAGTTCGCGCGACAGGTAGCGCAGGTACTCGGCCGCCTTGCTGTGGTGTTTGGTGATGACCTTGTTGCAAGCGCAGTAGTAGCACACCGACTCGCAGAACGGGATGTGCACGTAGATCGACAGGGGCAACGCCAGGGAACCGGCGCGGCGCTGCTCCAGCGCCTGGGTGTAGTCTTTTTCTGTGAACGCCTCCACAAAGCGGTCGGCCGTCGGGTAGGAGGTGTAGCGCGGCCCGGGCACGTCAAAACGCTTGAGCAGGCCTTCGTCGATGACATGGTTCACAGGTACTTCTCCAATCTGGGAGTAATGTGCCGCAAAGCCCCCGCTGCGCCATTGACGTGAGTCAAACAAAACGGCCAGCGTCACCCATGGGCGTTATCATTCGACGCATCTGCCTGCGCACCGTATCGGTGGTTACTTATGGACTTACACAGCATCAAAGTCGCGTGTTCGAGCTGCAACCTGCGCGAACTCTGCCTGCCGGTTGGCCTGAGTGCCGACGAGATGAGCAAACTGGACCACGTGATCTCGACCCGGCGCCGGGTCAAGCGCGGCACCTCGCTGTTCAATGCCGGCGATGCCTTCACCTCGCTCTACGCGGTGCGCTCGGGCTTCTTCAAGACGAGTGTGACCACCGCCGACGGGCGCGACCAGGTCACCGGCTTCCAGATGACGGGTGAGATCATCGGCATGGACGGCATCGTGCAGGACAAGCACTCCTGCGCCGCGATTGCCCTGGAAGACGCCGAGGTCTGCGTGCTGCCCTTCGACAAGCTGGAACAGCTGTCGCGCGAATTCAGCACGCTGCAGCACCACGTGCACAAGATCATGAGCCGTGAAATCGTGCGCGACCACGGGGTGATGCTGCTGCTGGGCAGCATGCGGGCAGAGGAGCGGCTGGCCGCCTTCCTGCTGAACCTGGTGCAGCGCCTGCACGCCCGGGGGTTCTCACAGTCCGAACTGATCCTGCGCATGACGCGCGAGGAAATCGGCAGTTACCTGGGCATGAAGCTCGAAACGGTGAGCCGCACCTTCTCCAAGTTCATGGACGACGGCATCATCGACGTGAAGCAGCGCTACGTCCACATCAAGGACACGCAGGCGCTGGCGGCCATCGTCAGCCAGCCGGCCGACTGATCAACAGCAGCCCCCGCCCGAGCAACCTTTGCCCCTGGCCCCTGGCTGGGTGCAGTCGGCGGGCCGCTGGTCGGGCGGCACGGGGCAGCGGTTGACCTCGAACGGCGACATGGCCAGCAGCGTGGTCAAGGCGCTGGAGGCCACGGTGGCGCCCCAGAAAAAGAAAAACGACACGGTGTAAATGGCCTGGTTCGACCAGCCCAGCGGCCGCCCCTGCCAATGCAGTTCGCTGGGGTCCACCAGCGCAAACACCACCATTTCCAGCACCCCAGCCACCAGAAAAGCCGGCCAGGCGATCCACATCCAGCGTTGGGCCCACATGCGCGTCTCCGGTCAGTCTTTGGGCAGGGTGGGGGTGACCGCGTGGTTGCGCGCCTGGTTGGCGGGCATCACGCTGAGTTCGGCCGCGGTGCGGGCCTCGGGCGACAGGGTTTCCACCGCGGCCGGGGTGACGCGCACCGGGGTGGCCGAGCGGTCCAGCACCGGGTCGGCATGGGTCACGGCGATGTAGACGGTGACGATGCAGGCGACGATGACGGCCAGCGGCCCGCCCAGCACCAACCACACATAGGGCTCCCGGTACCAGGGTTGGGCGGGGCGCTGGGCCGGCACCAGGGCAGGGTTCAAGGTGGACATGGCGGTTCTCCGGGAAGGGAATGGGGGTCAGCGCGGCACGAGGAAGACGGACTTTTCGGTCACCCGCAGCGCAGCGTCGTCGGCCGATTCCACCACAAAGGTGATGGGATGCGAGCCGGACCCGGCCGCGCCCGGCGGCACCTGCACCCGCACCGCGAGCGAACGCACCTCGGTCGGCAACACGGCCACGGTCGGGTCGGACGCCAGCGCAATGCCAGGCAGGCCGTCCACACTGACGCGGTAGGTCTGGGGCGCCTCGGTGGCGTTCATCACCTGCAGGCGGTACACGTTTTCGATGCGGCCCTGGTCCACCAGCCGCGCCAGGGCGCCGCGGTCGCGGATCACGTCCACCTTGAGCGGCGTGCGCAAGAACAGGCTCACGCCCACGGCCACGCTGATGAGCAAGAGGATGCCGCTGTACACCAACACCCGCGGGCGCAGGCCGCGGCGCACCATCTGGGCGGTGGTCCAGCCGTTGGCCATGCCGTTTTGTGTCGAATACTTGATGAGGCCGCGCGGGTAACCCACCTTGTCCATCACGTCGTCGCACACGTCGATGCAGGCCCCGCAGCCGATGCATTCGTACTGCAGGCCCTTGCGGATGTCGATGCCGGTGGGGCAAACCTGCACACACAAGGTGCAGTCCACGCACGAACCCAGGCCCAGTGCCGCCGGATCGGCCTTTTTGGAGCGCGGGCCGCGCGGCTCGCCGCGCCGTTCGTCGTAGGTCACGATCATCGTGTCCTTGTCGAACATGGCGCTCTGGAAGCGGGCGTAGGGGCACATGTACTTGCACACCTGCTCGCGCATGAAGCCGGCATTGCCGTAAGTCGCAAAGCCGTAGAAGAAGATCCAGAAGGTCTGCCAGGGGCCCAGGTCCCAGCCCAAGACCGCCGCGCCCAGTTCCTGGATCGGGGTGAAGTAACCGACAAAGGTGAAGCCGGTCCACAGGCCAAACGCCACCCACAGGGCGTGCTTCAGCCACTTCTTGCCGAACTTGGTGGCCGACAGCGGGCTCTGGTCCAGGCGCATGCGTGCCGCGCGGTCGCCCTCGACCTTTTTCTCGATCCAGAGGTAGATCTCGGTGTAAACGGTCTGGGGACAGGCGTAGCCACACCACAGGCGCCCGGCCACGGCGGTGAACAGGAACAGGGCCAACGCCGAGATGACGAGCAGCCCTGTCAGGTAAATGAAGTCCTGCGGGTACAGGACCAGGTTGAAAATGTAGAAGCGACGCGCTTCGAGGTCGAACAGGACCGCCTGGCGGCTGTTCCACTCCAGCCAGGGCAGACCGTAAAACACGATCTGGGTGAGCCACACCAGCGCCCAGCGCCATTGGCTGAACAGACCAGACACCGAACGCGGGTAGATTTTCTGCCGCGCCGCGTACAGCGACACTTCGATGTCTTCGTCGGCCGTGCCGGCGTCGGGTTGGCGGGTGTTGCTCACAGAACCTCGGCTGTCAGGGTGGCGGGAACGCTCAACGCTGCGGCTTGTTGGACAGACCCCAGACGTAGGACGCCAGCACGTGGATCTGCTGCTCGGTCAGCAGCGCGTTCTGCGCCGGCATGACGTTGGTCTTGCCTTCGTTGACGATCTTGGTGATCGCCTCCACGCCCCAGCCGTGCAGCCAGACGTTGTCGGTCAGGTTGGGCGCGCCCATGAGCGGGTTGCCCTTGCCTTCGGCCCCGTGGCAGGCGGCACAGGCCGCGAACTTGGACTTGCCCAGCGTGGCCTTGACCGGGTCGTGCGGGCTGCCCGACAGGCTCAGTACGTAGTTGGCCAGGTTGTTCACGTCGTCGGCGTTGCCCACGGCGGCGGCCATCGGGGGCATCACGCCCATGCGGCCGTTGGTGATGGTTTCCTTGATCGCCACCGGCTCACCGCCCCACAACCAGTCGTTGTCGGTCAGGTTGGGGAAGCTCTTGCTGCCGCCCGCGTCCGAACCGTGGCACTGGGCGCAGTAGTTCATGAACAGGCGCTCACCGATGGCCATGGCCGCCGGGTCACCGGCCAGCTTTTCGGGCTCCATGCCCGAGAACGCGGCGTAGATCGGGGCAAAGCTTTCCTCGGCCTTCTTCACCTCGGCGGTGTGCTGGCCGGTGGACGACCAGCCCAACTGCCCGCCCCACTTGCCGAAGGTCGGGTACAGCGCACCATAGACCAGCGCGAAGATCACGGTGATGATGAACAGATAGACCCACCAGCGCGGCAGGGGGTTGTTCATCTCGCGCAGGTCGCCGTCCCAGACGTGGCCGGTGGTGTTGTCGTCGTGCGCCTTGACCTTGGTGGTGCCGCTGATCCACAGCAGCACCAGGCAGGCGATGATGCTGACCAGCGTCAGCCCGGCCACGTAGAGGTGCCAGAATTCACTTGTAAAGTCGCTCATGATCGTTCTCTTGTTAGGCGGGGCTCGTCACTCGTCCTGAAACGGCAGTTGCGCCGCTTCGTCGAACCGGCTCTGGTTGCGCTTGGACCACGCCCACCAGACGATGCCGAGGAAGGTCACCAGGCTGAGCACGGTGACCACGCTGCGCAGGTCGTTGACATCCATGTCTGTGCCCCTTTCAACGCAGCGCGTGACCCAGGCTCTGGAGGTAAGCGATCACGGCCTCCATCTCGGTCTTGCCTTTGACGTCCTCGGTGGACTTGGCGATCTCCTCGTCCGAGTACGGCGCGCCCAGGGTGCGCAGCACTTCCATGCGCTTGGGCAGGTCGGCGCCGCTCAGGGTGCGCTGCTCCAGCCAGGGGTAGGCCGGCATGTTGGACTCGGGCACCAGGTCGCGCGGGTTGTTCAGGTGGATGCGGTGCCACTCGTCGGAGTAGCGGCCACCCACGCGGGCCAGGTCAGGGCCGGTGCGCTTGGAGCCCCACTGGAACGGGCGGTCGTACACGAACTCACCGGCCAGCGAGTAGTGGCCGTAACGCATGGTTTCGGCGTGGAAGGGGCGGATCATCTGCGAGTGGCAGTTGTAGCAGCCTTCGCGCACGTAAATGTCGCGGCCGGCGATCTGCAGCGCGGTGTAGGGCTTGAGGCCCTCCACCGGCTGGGTGGTCGACTTCTGGAAGAACAGCGGGACGATTTCCACCAGACCGCCGACGGCCACCACCAGGGTGATGAGCACGATCATCAGCAGGTTGTTGGTCTCGATCCGCTCGTGAGTGAAGCCTTTGGGCGTGTCGTTGTGTTGTGCCATTTGTGTTGACTCCTCAGGCGTGGGCGACGGCGGGGGGAACGGCCACTTCGTTGGCCTGGCCGTTCGCCACGGTTTTCCAGACGTTCCAGGCCATCACACACATGCCGCCGAGGTACAACAGACCGCCCAGCAAACGGATGACGTAGAACGGGAAGGTGGCCTTGACGGATTCGACGAAGGTGTAGGTCAGCGAACCGTCGGGGTTGACGGCGCGCCACATCAGGCCCTGCATCACGCCGGCGATCCACATCGCGGCGATGTAGAGCACGATGCCGATGGTGGCGACCCAGAAGTGCAGCTCGATGGCCTTGACGGAATACATCTTGGTCTGGCCGAACAGGCGCGGGATCAGGTAGTACATGGAACCCATGGTCACCAGACCCACCCAGCCCAGGGCGCCGGAGTGCACGTGGCCCACGGTCCAGTCGGTGTAGTGGCTCAGGGCGTTGACGGTCTTGATCGACATCATCGGGCCTTCGAAGGTGGACATGCCGTAGAACGACAGCGACACGATCAGGAAGCGCAGGATGGGGTCGTCGCGCAGCTTGTGCCAGGCGCCCGACAGGGTCATGATGCCGTTGATCATGCCACCCCAGCTGGGGGCCAGCAGGATGAGGGAGAACACCATGCCGACGGACTGGGTCCAGTCGGGCAGCGCGGTGTAGTGCAGGTGGTGAGGACCCGCCCACATGTAGGTGAAGATCAGTGCCCAGAAGTGGACGATGGACAGGCGGTAGGAGTAGACCGGACGCTCGGCCTGCTTGGGGATGAAGTAGTACATCATGCCCAGGAAGCCAGCGGTCAGGAAGAAGCCCACGGCGTTGTGGCCATACCACCACTGGATCATGGCGTCCTGCACCCCGGCGTAGGCCGAGTAGGAGTGCAACAGGCCGGTGGGCAGCTGGATGTTGTTGAAGATGTGCAACAGCGCGACGGCGATGATGAAGGCACCGAAGAACCAGTTGGCCACGTAGATGTGACGGACCTTGCGGATGCCGATGGTGCCGAAGAACACCACCGCGTAGGCCACCCAGACAACGGCGATCAGCAGGTCGATCGGCCAGATCAGCTCGGCGTATTCCTTGCCCTGGGTCAGGCCCAGCGGCAGGGACACGGCGGCCAGCACGATGACCAGTTGCCAGCCCCAGAAGGTGAAGGCGGCCAGGGTGTCGGAGAAGATGCGGGTCTGGCAGGTCCGCTGCACCACGTAGTAGCTGGCGGCGAACAGACCGCAACCGCCGAACGCGAAGATCACCGCGTTGGTGTGCAGGGGCCGCAGGCGGCCGTAGCTCAGCCATTCGATGCCGAGGTTGAGCTCGGGCCAGGTCAGCTGCGCGGCGATGATCACCCCCACCAGCATCCCGACCACCCCCCAGACCACGGTCATGATGGCGAACTGCCTCACCACCTTGTCGTTGTAGATGCCCGACCGGGCACCCGCTGTTGTCACGGACATACCAAACTCCTCTTGAATTTCACCTGGTTACAGTATCGCTGGCTGGTGCCGCCGTGCGGTTGATATAAGTCAATCGCCGCGCAAGATTCGCTCGCCCTCGCGCTCGATGTTGTCGAACTGGCCCGACTGCAGCGCCCACCAGAACAGGGCCATGATGCCCAGCACCAGCAGGACGGACAGGGGGATGAGCAGGTAGAGCACGTCCATGGTTCACCTCGAAACGGGGGAAAGGGGGGCCAGCGGCAGCCGCGCCAGGCGCAAGGCGTTGCCGATGACGAGCAGAGAACTGGCGGCCATGCCCAGACCGGCCAGCCAGGGCGGCATCCAGCCGACCAGGGCCAGCGGCACGCAGACGGCGTTGTAGCCGGCCGCCCACCACAGGTTCTGCCGCACGATGGCCATGGTGCGCCGGGCGTGGAGCAGGGTCTGCACGACCTCGCCCAGGCGGCCGCTCTGCACCACGAAATCGGCCTGGGCCTGGGTCAGGGGGGCGCCGTGGCCCAGGGCGAACGAGGCGTTGGCGCGGGCCAGCACCGGGCCGTCGTTCAGGCCATCGCCCACCATGGCCAGGCAGGCGCCGGCGTCCTGCAGGGCCACCACCTCGGCCAGCTTGCGTTCCGGGCTGGCTTCGGCCACCACCTGGGTCATGCCCAGTTGCCGGGCGACCCGTTCGGCGGCGGCGCGGCGGTCGCCCGACAGCAGGCGCGTTTGCAGGCCGGCGGCGTGCAGCGCGTCGATGGCGGCCCGGGCGTCGTCGCGCACGCCTTCGTCCATGACGAAGGTGGCGACCCAGCCGGCGTCGTTGGCCAGGTAGGCGCACGGGGTGTCGGCCACGCTGCGGCCCTGCGCCAGCAGGGCGGCTTCGTCCAGCCCGGCGTGGGCGGCCGACCCCAGGCGCCAGGTCTGGCCCTGGGCGTCGCGCCGGGTCAGGCCCCGGCCGGGCAGGTCCTGCACCTCGGCAAAGGCGTCGCCGGCGTCGGGCCCGGCGGCGGCGGTGATGGCGCGCGACACCGGGTGCAGCGAGGTGGCGCTGAGCGGCCGGGCCCAGGCCAGCGCCTCGTCCGGGCACACACCGGGCGCGGCGATGACCTCGCGCAGCACGACCCGGTCCTGGGTCAGGGTGCCGGTCTTGTCGAACACCACCGTGTCCACCGCGGCCAGGGTTTCAAAGGCCTGGAGCCGGCGCACCAGGATGCCTCGCCCGGCCAGGGCGCCGGCCGACGCCAGCATGGCCGCTGGCGTGGCCAGCGACAAGGCACAGGGGCAGGTGACGATGAGCACCGCCACCGCCACCGCCAGGGCGCGCGCGGGGTCGATCTGCCACCAATACCCGCCCGCCACGGCAGCGGCCAGCAGCACCAGCACCAGGAAGGGCGCGGCGATGCGGTCGGCCAGCCGGGCCAGGCGCGGTTTTTCGGTGGAGGCGCGCTCCATCAGGGAGACGATCTGGGCAAAGCGGGTGTCGCGCCCCAGGCGGTCCAGGCGCACCAGCACCGGGCCGGTCAGGTTGTAGCTGCCGGCCACCACCGCGTCGCCGCGGCGCCGGGTGACGGGGTGGGACTCGCCGGTCAGCAGCGCTTCATCGACGGTGGCGCCTTCGCTGAGCACCACGCCGTCGCCCGGAAAGGCCTGCCCCACCTGGACGCGCACCACGTCGCCCACGGCCAGGCGCTTGAGCGACACGGCCTCGAAGCCCCCAGCGGGCGTCTGGCGCTCGCACTGCTCGGGCAGGCGGTTCATCAGCGCGTCCAGGGCACCGGCGGTGCGGTCGCGGGCCTTGAATTCCAGGTAGCGCCCGCCCAGCAGGAAAAACACGAACATGGTGAGCGAGTCGAACCAGACCTCGGCGCCCCAGGGGCCGGTCGGTTCGAAGGTGGCGGCGCTGCTGACCACGAAGGTGACCAGGATGCCGATGGACACCGGCGTGTCCATGCCGATGCGGCCGTGGCGCAGGTCGCGCCAGGCGCTCTGAAAAAACGGGCCGCTGGCGAACATCACCACCGGCAGGCTGAGCATCCAACTGGCCCAGCGCAGCAGCTGGTCGATGTCGGCCGGGATGTCGCCCGGCTCGGTGACGTAGGCGGGCCACGCGTACATCATCACCTGCATCATGCAGAAGCCGGCCACGAACAGGCGCCACAGGGCGCGCCGGGTTTCGGCCAACCGTTCGCTGAGGCTCAGGGCCTGCTGCATGGGCAGCAGGCGGTAGCCGGTGTCGCCCACCGCGCGGGCCAGGTCGGACACGCGGGTGCGGGCCGGGTCCCAGCGCACGGTGAGGCGGCGGGTGGCGGCGTGCACCTGGGCCGACACCACGCCGGGCCGGCCGGCGAGCGCGCCTTCCACGGTGTCGGCACAGGCGGCGCAGTACATGCCCTGCACCATCAGCACCGATTCGCACAGGGCCTGGCCCTGCACATCGCAAGGCTGGGTGAAGGTTTGCTGCTCCACCGGGTCGTCAAGGACCCGAAAGTCATCGTCGACGGTCAACGGGCCGCGGTGCGCCCCAAAGAGATCCGGGGCCGCGTTCGGGTCGGCAGGGGCGCGGCCACCCGTCGCCTGCGTGACGGGCAGGACTTGCGGCGCCACCGTGGAATCTGACATGGTGGAAGCTTAACCCAGCGGGCGTGCGGCGCGCTTGACATACGTCAATCGCCGCCGCGCTGCGGGTGTTACGCTGACACGTCAGCCCCCACCTGTTTTGAGGAGAACACGCATGTACAAACGCATTCTGGTCGCCACTGACGGCTCCAAGCTGTCCCACACCGCAGTGGAACACGCGCTGAAGCTGGCCGACGCCACCGGCGCTGAGGTGGTGGCCCTGAAAGTGGTGCCGCGCTACCCGCAAACCTACTTTGAAGGCGGGGTGGCCTTGGCCAACGAGGAGGTCAAGCGCATCGAAAAACAGTGGCAGGAAGAGGCCCAGGCCGTGGTCAACGGCGTCAAGGCCGAGGGGCAGAAGCTGGAGGTCAAGGTCAAGGCCACCACGGTCAAGTCCGACCTGATCGCCGAGGCGATCATCGCCGCCGGCAAGCGCCACAAGGCCGACCTGATCGTGATGGCCTCGCACGGCCGGCGTGGGCTGAAACGGCTGCTGCTGGGCAGCGAAACCCAGCAGGTGCTGACGCATTCGCACATTCCGGTGCTGGTGCTGCGCTGACGCCCCGGTCGGCGCCAGCGAACCGCCCTGCCCCGTTCAGGCGGTGAAGCTGTCGCGGTAGGCGGCGCGCAGCAGGTTCTTCTGCACCTTGCCCATGGTGTTGCGGGGCAGGTCGTCCACCAGCAGGCAGCGCCGGGGCAGCTTGTAGCGGGCCAGCCGGGTCTGCAAGGCGGCCAGCAGCGCCGCCGGGTCCGGCCGGGCGCCGGGTCGGGGCACCACCAGCGCCACGCCCACCTCGCCCAGGTCCGGGTGCGGCACGCCCACCACCGCGCTCTCGGCCACGCCCGGCAGTTCGTTGAGGCAGCCCTCGACCTCGGCCGGGTAGAGGTTGTAGCCGCCGCTGATGATCAGGTCCTTGCTGCGCCCGACCAGGGTGACGTAGCCCCGCCCGTCCTGCTGCCCGACGTCGCCGGTGCGGAACCAGCCGTCGGCGGTGAATGCTTCGCGGGTTGGGTCGGGCATGCGCCAGTAGCCCTGGAACACGTTGGGGCCACGCACCTGCAGGCCGCCAATGGCGCCGGGGGCCACGGGCTGGTCGTGCTCGTCCACCACGCGCAGTTCCACCCCCGGCAGCGGAAAGCCCACTGTGCCGCCGCGCCGCTCGCTCTGGCCGCCGTGGCGGGCATCGGCCCGGTAGGGGTTGGAGGTGAGCATGAGGGTTTCGCTCATGCCGTAGCGTTCCAGGATGGTGTGGCCGGTGCGCGCCTGCCAGGTCTGGAAGGTTTCCAGCAGCAAGGGCGCCGAGCCCGAGATGAACAGGCGCATGGCCTGCACGGCCGCCGGCGTCAGGCCGGGTTCGGCCAGCAGCCGCACGTACAGGGTGGGCACCCCCATGAACACGGTGGCGCGCGCGAACCAGCGCAACGCGGTGGCGGGGTCGAACTTCGCCATCCACAGCATGGGGCTGCCGTTGAGCAACGCGGCGTGAACCGCCACGAACAGCCCGTGGACGTGGAAAATGGGCAGGGCGTGGACCAGCACGTCGTCGGCCTGCCAGCCCCAGTGGTCCCGCAGCGTGCGCGCGTTGGACAGCAGGTTGCCGTGCGTCAGCATGGCGCCCTTGCTGCGGCCGGTGGTGCCGCTGGTGTAGAGGATGGCGGCCAGGTCGTCGGCCCGGGCCACGGCAGGCGTGTGCCGGTCGCTGTGGTGGGCGGCGCGCTCCAGCAGGCTGCCGGTGCGGTCGTCGTTCAGGGTGAACACGGCCTGGGTGCCGGCCCGGAAGGCGATTTTGCTGACCCAGCCGAAGTTCGCGCCGGTACAGACCACCACGGCGGGCTCGGCGTCGCCGATGAAGTATTCGATTTCGGCCTTCTGGTAGGCGGTGTTGAGCGGCAGGAACACCAGCCCGGCGCGCAGGGTGGCCAGGTACAGCGCCAGCGCCTCGACCGACTTGTCCACCTGCACCGCCACACGGGCACCGGCCGGCAGCTTCAGAGACGCCAGCAGGTTGGCCAGCATGGCGCTGGCGCGGTCCAGGTCGCGCCAGGTGTAGACCAGGCCCTGGTCGGTCTCGACCGCCCAGCGGTCCAGGTCGGCGGGGAAGGAGGCGCGCAGCGCGCTGAACACGTTGTGGTCGGTGGGGTCGGTCATGGCGCGGGGTGGCCTCTCAAACGTCGCGGGGTCTGGCGCCGCTCAGGCGGGGGTGCGGCGCGCGGCCCAGCACCACAACGCCACGCCGGCCGCCACCATGGGCAGGCTCAGCCACTGGCCCATGCTCAGGCCCAGGCCCAGCAGCCCCAGGTGGGCGTCGGGTTCGCGGAAGAATTCGGCGGCAAAACGCAGGCTGCCGTAGCCCACCAGGAAGGCGGCCGACACCTCGCCCCGCCGACGGGGGCGGCGCGCGTACAGCCACAGCAGGGTGAACAGCAACAGGCCTTCCAGCAGGAACTGGTACAGCTGCGACGGGTGGCGCGGCAAGTCGCCGGCGCCGCGGAACACCATGCCCCAGGGCAGGGTCGGGTCGGCCACCCGGCCCCACAGCTCGCCGTTGATGAAGTTGCCGATGCGCCCGGCCGCCAGGCCGGTGGGCACACAGGGGGCCACAAAGTCCATCACCTGCAGCCAGGGGCGCTGCCGGGTGCGGGCGAACCAGACCATGGCCAGCAACACACCCACCAGGCCGCCGTGGAAGCTCATGCCCCCTTCCCACACCGCGAAAACGCCGAGCGGGTGGGCCAGGTAGTCCAGCGGTTTGTAAAACAGCACGTAGCCCAGGCGGCCGCCCAGGATCACGCCCAGCACCCCGAGGAAGATGATGTCCTCCACGTCGCGGCGGGACCAGGCCTGTGAACCGGCGAGCGAGGCATAGGGCTCGTGGCCCAGACGCTGCACGCCCAGCCACAGGAACAGGCCAAAGGCGGCCAGGTAGGTCAGGCCGTACCAGTGGATGGCCAGGGGCCCCAGTTGCAGGGCCACGGGATCGATGGCGGGATGGATCAGCATGTCCCGCATTGTGCCGGAGGGCGGCCCGGCCCTCCGGCTCCGGGGTCGATCAGCCGCCCAGCTGCGACAGGTCGCGCACCGCGCCCTTGTCGGCGCTGGTGGCCAGCAGGGCGTAGGCCTTGAGCGCGGCCGACACCTTGCGCGGGCGCGGCTGGGCCGGTTTCCAGCCCTTGGCGTCCTGTTCGGCGCGGCGGGCAGCCAGCTCCTCGTCGCTCAACAGCACGTCGATGCTGCGGTTGGGGATGTCGATGCGGATGCGGTCGCCGTTGCGCACCAGGCCGATGGCGCCACCGGCGGCGGCCTCGGGCGAGCAGTGGCCGATGGACAGGCCGGAGGTGCCGCCGGAGAAGCGGCCGTCGGTCAGCAGCGCGCAGGCCTTGCCCAGGCCCTTGGACTTGATGTAGCTGGTCGGGTAGAGCATTTCCTGCATGCCCGGGCCGCCCTTGGGGCCTTCGTAACGCACCACCACCACGTCGCCGGCCTTCACCTTGTCGGCCAGGATGTCGGCCACCGCCTCGTCCTGCGACTCGGTCACGTAGGCCGAGCCCTCGAACACCAGGATGGACTCGTCCACGCCGGCGGTCTTGACCACGCAACCGTCCACCGCGATGTTGCCGTGCAGCACCGCCAAACCGCCTTCCTGCGAGAAGGCATGCTCCACCGAGCGGATGCAGCCTTCGGCCCGGTCCAAATCCAGGCTGGGCCAGCGGGTGGCCTGGCTGAAGGCCACTTGCGTGGGGATGCCGGCCGGGCCGGCCATGTAGAAGGTCTTGACCGCGTCGGACGGGTGGCGGGCGATGTCCCACTGGTCCAGCGCGTCCTTCATCGTCGGCGCGTGCACGGTCGGCACGTCGGTGTGCAGCTTGCCGGCGCGGTCCAGCTCGCCCAGGATGGCCATGATGCCGCCGGCGCGGTGCACATCTTCGATGTGGTACTTGTTGGTGTTGGGCGCGACCTTGCACAGCTGTGGCACCTCGCGCGAGAGGCGGTCGATGTCCTTCATGGTGAAGTCGATCTCGGCCTCCTGAGCGATCGCCAGCAGGTGCAGGATGGTGTTGGTCGAGCCGCCCATGGCGATGTCGAGCGTGATGGCGTTCTCGAAGGCCTTGAAGCCCACCGCGCGCGGCAGCACACTGAAGTCGTCCTGCTCGTAGTGGCGGCGGCACAGCTCGACGATGGTGCGGCCGGCCTGTTTGAACAGCGCCTCGCGGTCGGCGTGGGTGGCCACCACGGTGCCGTTGCCGGGCAGGCTCAGGCCCAGCGCCTCGGTCAGGCAGTTCATGGAATTGGCGGTGAACATGCCCGAGCAGCTGCCGCAGGTCGGGCAGGCCGAGCGCTCGACCTCGGCCAGGTCGGCGTCACTGACCTTGTCGTCCACGGCCATGACCATGGCGTCCACCAGATCGAGCTTCTTGATCTGGATGGTCGAGGTGCCCGGCACCGCCAGGCGCACCTTGCCGGCCTCCATCGGGCCGCCGCTGACGAACACCACCGGGATGTTCAGGCGCATCGCGGCCATGAGCATGCCCGGGGTGATTTTGTCGCAGTTGGAGATGCACACCAGCGCGTCGGCGCAGTGGGCGTTGACCATGTACTCGACCGAGTCCGCGATGATGTCGCGGCTGGGCAGCGAGTACAGCATGCCGTCGTGGCCCATGGCAATGCCGTCGTCCACGGCGATGGTGTTGAACTCCTTGGCCACGCCGCCGGCGGCCTCGATCTCGCGCGCCACCAGCTGGCCCAGGTCCTTCAGGTGCACGTGGCCGGGCACAAACTGGGTGAAGCTGTTGGCGATGGCGATGATCGGCTTGCTGAAATCATCGTCCTTCATGCCGGTGGCGCGCCACAGCGAGCGGGCGCCGGCCATGTTGCGGCCGGCGGTGGAGGTCTTGGAACGGTAGACGGGCATCGGAAAGTTTCTTGGAAGACGGGCCCACAGGGGGCTGAACGGAGGAAGGGCGTGCGTGCGCACAATTATGCGGCAGGCACCGTGTGGCCGGGCCCGAAGGCCCCAGCGCGTGCCGGGTCGAACGGCCTTCAGCGCTTGGGTTTGGCGGGCATGCCCAGGCGCTTGCGGCTCTCTTCCACGCGGTCCGCCTTGCGCTGGGTTTCTTTCTCCATCGCCTTGCGGCGGGTGTAGCCGCTTTGGTCGGCGAACCACCACCACAACAGGGTCAGGGCAAACGGCGACAGCACCCACCACCAGGACCAGTCGGCCACCGGGCCCACGGCCAGGTATTTCAACAGCAACAGCGCCACCCCGAGCAGCAACAGGTACATGGTCCCACCTCCAGCAGTGAATTGCCCTGTGTATCGAGTGCAACAAGTCGTAAGGGCGTGACCGCTGCACAGGGGACTCTCGGTAAAATCGTGCCGTCCCCAACCGTATTTTCACCCAAGGAAGACCCCATGAAACGCGCTCTCCTGATCCTGGCCGCCAGCACCGTGGTGGCCCTGCCCGCCCTGGCCGACGAAGCCCTGGCCAAGTCCAAGAACTGCATGGCCTGCCACGCGGTGGACAAGAAGCTGGTCGGCCCGGCCTACAAAGACATCGCCGCCAAGTACGCCGGCGACAAAGCCGCCGCCGACAAGCTGGCCACCAAGATCCAGAAGGGCGGCTCCGGCGTGTGGGGCGCGATCCCGATGCCGGCCAACCCGCAGGTGAACGACGCCGACGCCAAGAAACTGGCCGCTTGGGTGCTGGGCCTGAAGTAAGCCCGCCACACACGGCAAAAAGCCCGCAGCACGCTGCGGGCTTTTTTTGTGCCGCCCACCCCGGGGGTGGGTGGGCGCGGCAGGCCTCAGTTGGTCTTGGCCAACTGTTCCAGGATGTGCGGGTTCTCCAGGGTGGAGGTGTCCTGGGTCACGGCCTCGCCCTTGGCCAGCGAGCGCAGCAGGCGGCGCATGATCTTGCCGGAGCGGGTCTTGGGCAGGTTTTCACCGAAGCGGATTTCCTTGGGCTTGGCAATGGGGCCGATCTCCTTGGCCACCCAGTTGCGCAGTTCGTTGGCCAGGGCCTTGGCTTCGTCGCCGGTGGGGATGGGGCGTTTGAGCACCACGAAGGCCACGATGGCCTCGCCGGTCAGGTCGTCCGGGCGGCCCACCACGGCGGCTTCGGCCACCAGGTCGGTCTTGCCCACCAGGGCCGATTCGATCTCCATCGTGCCCATGCGGTGACCCGACACGTTCAGCACGTCGTCGATGCGGCCGGTGATGCGGAAGTAACCGCGGTCGGCGCTGCGCACCGCGCCGTCGCCGGCCAGGTAGTAGCCCTTGAGTTCTTCGGGGAAGTAGCTCTTCTTGAAGCGCTCCGGGTCACCCCAGATGGTGCGGATCATGGACGGCCAGGGGCGCTTGACCACCAGAATGCCGCCGGCGCCATTGGGCACGTCGTTGCCGGTCTCGTCCACGATGGCGGCCATGATGCCGGGCAGCGGCAGGGTGCAGGAACCCGGCACCAGCGGGGTGGCGCCCGGCAGGGGGGTGATCATGTGGCCACCGGTTTCGGTCTGCCAGAAGGTGTCCACGATCGGGCAACGCTCGCCGCCGATGTGCTTGTAGTACCACATCCAGGCTTCGGGGTTGATCGGCTCACCGACCGAGCCCAGCAGGCGCACGCTGGACAGGTCCCAGTTCTTCGGGTGCACCTTTTCGTCGGTGTCCGCGGCCTTGATGAGCGAGCGGATGGCGGTGGGCGCGGTGTAGAAGATGGTGCACTTGTGCTTCTCGATCATCTGCCAGAAGCGGCCGGCGTTCGGGTAAGTGGGCACACCTTCGAACACGATCTGCGTGGCGCCGGCGGCCAGCGGGCCGTAGGCCACGTAGCTGTGGCCGGTGATCCAGCCGATGTCGGCGGTGCACCAGAACACGTCGTTGTCCTTCAGGTCGAAGGTCCATTGCATGGTCAGGTTGGCCCACAGCAGGTAGCCGCCGGTGGCGTGCTGCACACCCTTGGGTTTGCCGGTGGAGCCGGAGGTGTAGAGCACGAACAGCGGGTGCTCGGCGCCCACCATTTCGGCCGGGCAGTCGGTGGACTGGGCGGCCATTTCCTCGTGCATGAAGGTGTCGCGGCCGGCCACCATGTTCACGGCGGTGGGGGTGCGCTGGTACACCAGCACGCTGCGCACGGTCTCGCAACCGCCCATGGCCAGGGCGTCGTCCACGATGGCCTTGAGCGGCAGTTCCTTGCCACCGCGCATCTGGTAGTTGGCGGTGACCACGGCCACGGCGCCGGCGTCCTGGATGCGGTCCTTCAGGGCGCCAGCGGAGAAACCACCGAACACCACGCTGTGGGTCGCGCCGATGCGGGCACAGGCCTGCATCGCCACCACGCCTTCGATGGTCATCGGCATGTACAGGACGACGCGGTCACCCTTTTTCACGCCCTTGGCCTTGAGCACGTTGGCGAACTGGCTGACCTTGGCCAGCAGTTCCTTGTAGGTGACCTTGGTGACTTCGCCGCCGTCGGCCTCGAAAATGATGGCGGTCTTGTTCTCTGTCGGGGTGCCCATGTGGCGGTCCAGACAGTTGTAGGAGGCGTTCAGTTCACCATCGTCGAACCACCGGTAGAACGGGGCGTTGGACTCGTCCAGCACGCGGGTGAACGGCTTGTGCCAGGTCAGCAGTTCCTTGGCGCGTTTGCCCCAGAACCCCTCGAAGTCCTGCTCGGCCTCGGCGCACAGGGCGTTGTAGCCATCCATGCCGGCCACGCGGGCGGCTTGTACCGTGGCGGCGCTGGGCTCGAACACGCGGTTTTCCACCAGGGTGGACTGGATGGCGGACGATGGTTCTGACATGTGGGGTCTCCTCTAGGGGTCAGGTAACGGACAACAAGGTCGAATGTGCGCAAAATCTCTGACGAGGCTCTTACACAAGACGGCCGCGCCTGTAAAGCACACACCCTACAATTGAATGGATTTGGGTGGCCCCGGGGTCGCCCGCAGTCCGATCCACATGACACCCACCATCAAACCCATCCCACCCCTGCCCAAGCTGATTTTTGCCAGCCGTTGGCTGCAGTTGCCGCTCTACATCGGCCTGATTGCCGCACAAGGCATTTACGTGTTCCATTTCTGGGTGGAACTGGTGCACCTCATCGAGGCCGCTTTTGGCAGCGACCTGGCGCTGCAGAAGCTGGTCACCAGCATCGGCTACGAAGCCAGCACCCAGATCAACGGGCTGAACGAAACCATCATCATGCTGGTGGTGCTGGCGCTGATCGACGTGGTCATGATCTCCAACCTGCTGATCATGGTGATCGTGGGCGGCTACGAAACCTTCGTCAGCCGCATGAACCTGGAGAGCCACCCGGACCAGCCGGAATGGCTGAGCCACGTCAACGCCTCGGTGCTGAAGGTGAAACTGGCCACCGCCATCATCGGCATCAGTTCCATCCACCTGCTCAAAACCTTCATCAACGCCGCCAACTATTCGGAAAAGGTGTTGATGTGGCAGACCATCATCCACGTGGTGTTCCTGCTCAGCGCCATGGCGATTGCCATGACCGACCGGCTGCTGCACCACCCGGCCGCCGCCGACGACGCCCACTGAGCGCGCACCCCACTTTCCGCCAACCGCACCTGAAAGACCGCCATGACCGCCATCAAACAGGAAGACCTGATCCAGTCCATCGCCGACGCCTTCCAGTACATCAGCTTCTACCACCCGCTGGACTACATCAAAGCCCTGGGCGAAGCCTATGAGCGCGAGCAAAGCCCCGCCGCCAAGGACGCGATCGCCCAGATCCTGACCAACAGCCGCATGAGCGCCGAAGGCCACCGCCCGATCTGCCAGGACACTGGCATTGCCGTGGTGTTCCTGAAAGTGGGCATGAACGTGACCTGGCCCGACGCGACGATGAGCGTGCAGGACATGATCAACGAAGGCGTGCGCCGCGCCTACCTGAACCCGGACAACCCGCTGCGCGCTTCGGTGCTGGCCGACCCGGCCGGTGCCCGCAAGAACACCAAGGACAACACCCCGGCCGTGGTGCACTACGAAATCGTCCCGGGCGACCAGGTGGAAGTGATCTGCGCGGCCAAGGGCGGCGGCTCGGAGAACAAGTCCAAGTTTTACGCGCTCAACCCGTCCGACTCGGTGGTGGACTGGGTGCTGAAAACCGTGCCCACCATGGGCGCCGGCTGGTGCCCGCCGGGCATTCTGGGCATCGGCATTGGAGGCACGCCGGAAAAGGCGCTGCTGCTGGCCAAGGAGTCGCTGATGGCGCCGGTGGACATCCACGAACTGATCGACAAGAAGAAGTCCGGCGCCACGCTGACCCGCGTGGAGGAGCTGCGCCTGGAGCTGTACGAAAAAGTGAACGCCCTGGGCATTGGCGCACAAGGCCTGGGCGGCCTGACCTCAGTGGTGGACGTGAAGATCATGGACTACCCGACCCACGCGGCCTCCCTGCCCGTGGCCATGATCCCGAACTGTGCGGCCACCCGCCACGTGCACTTCCATCTCGACGGCTCTGGCCCGGCCCACCTGGAGCCGCCGAAGCTGGAAGACTGGCCGGCCGTGACCTGGACGCCCGACACGAAGAGCGCCACCCGCGTCAACCTGGACACGCTGACCAAGGCAGAAGTGGCCAGCTGGAAAGTGGGCCAGAAACTGCTGCTCAATGGCAAGATGCTGACCGGCCGCGACGCCGCGCACAAGCGCATCCAGGACATGCTGGCCAAGGGCGAGCCCCTGCCGGTGGACTTCACCAACCGCGTCATCTACTACGTGGGCCCGGTGGACCCGGTGGGCGACGAAGTGGTCGGCCCCGCCGGCCCGACCACCGCCACCCGCATGGACAAGTTCACCCGCATGATGCTGGAAAAGACCGGCCTCATTTCCATGATCGGCAAGTCCGAACGCGGTCCTGTGGCCATTGAAGCCATCAAGGACAACCAATCGGCCTACCTGATGGCCGTGGGCGGTTCCGCCTACCTGGTGGCCAAGGCCATCCAGAGCGCCAAGGTGGTGGGCTTTGCCGACCTGGGCATGGAAGCCATTTACGAATTCGAAGTGAAAGACATGCCGGTGACGGTGGCCGTGGATGCCAGCGGCGCCAACGTGCACGAAAGCGGCCCGGCCGAGTGGCAGAAGCGCATCGGCAGCGGCGAGTTCAAAGGCATTGCGGTGACGGCCGGCTGACCCTGGTTGGCCCCACGAAAAAGCCCCGGCATGCCGGGGCTTTTTCGTGGGCGCGGCGGCCGGAGCCGCCAGCCGGTGTTCAGTGCAAATGGCGCGGCTTGCGCGGGCCGCCGTGGCCACCGGCCGGGCCACTGCCGCGCGGCGGCTTGCCCAACTGCATGGAACTGACCAGGGCGTCGAAGCGGGTGGTGAACAACTGGTCCACCGCGGCGACCACGTCGCCCAACTCAGACGCGTCAAAGTGGCGCTCCATCAGGTGCACCACGTCCTGCACCAGCATGTCGCGCTGCACCTGCATGATGGCCGCCGGCGTCGGGCCCACGAAGCACATCACAAAGTCGTCGCGGGCCTCGGCGTCCGGGTCGCCCTCCTCTTCCTCGTCGAACTCGACGTCGTAGAAGGAGACCTCGATCGGTGCGCCGGTGGCGGCGATGTCGTTCAGACCCATGCAGGCCTCGTCGATGGCCAGGCGGAAGTCCTCGTCGCCCTCGATGGTCCAGCACAGCTGCAGCAGGTGCTGCTTGGGGTCGAAGCGGATGCCGGGCTCGTCCTCGTAAGCGCTGGGCGCGACATCGATCAGCGAACGGGCCCCGGCGTAGGACCACAGGGGCTTGAGCGCCTCCTGGATCTGGGCGTAGTCCACGTCGTCGCGCAGGCGGACGTCCCCGTGGACGTGAATCTCAAAAGGCGGAGGTTGGTGGCTCATGGTGTTGCTCGCTGGTGGGCGCCGAAGGCGCGTTCCTGCCCTTCTCGACAGGTATGGATTGTAAATCCTGGGCCCCCAGCGTGGCCGTTACAATGCGCCGGCAGGCGGCGAGCGTGGTGAAATTGGTAGACACACAGGACTTAAAATCCTGAGGCTTCACGGCCGTGCGGGTTCGATTCCCGCCGCTCGCACCAGCCCTGGTGCCCGCTCTGGGGCCCATTTCGGCCCCAGCCCTACCGGCCGGCTCAGCGCCCAGGCCCCGCGGTCAACCAGTCGGTGTAGCGCCGGCGCGTTTCGGGCGACACCGCCTCCAGCACCTGCTCCAGCGTGGACCGGTGCCGCGCCAGCAGGCGGGCCGACGCCACGGTTTTCGACTTGCAAAACCAGTGGCAGGTGTGCTGCATCAACATCATTTCGGCCAACAGGCCACGCGCCTTGGCCTTGGCGCTGCGGCCTTCGGCGTTGGCGGCGGCCTGCAAGCCCTGGGCGTGCAGTTGCAGGGCGGCACGCAGGTCCAGCGTTGCGCGGGGCCACCAGCGGTCGGCCAGCGGCCAGCGGCAGACGCGGGTGTCCTCGGCGGGCAGGGCCGCCATGTCGGCCGCGAAGCGCCCAAACTGTTCGCCCAGCTGGCGCTCGGCCCCGGTCAGCACCTGCCACACCTGGTCGCGCCGCTGGGGGTCGTCCTCGGCCAGGGCGCGCAGGTAGCCCTCGGTCAGCTGCTCCATCAGCTTCTCGATCTGGTACTGGCGCAGCTGCCCGCCCAGCAGGGCGATGCGGCGGCGCTCGTCGCGCGACTTGACGAACCAGGCGCCCAGGCCCAACACAAACAGCCAGAAAAAAGTGTCCATGACGCGGTGATGAAAATCGCTGAAAAATGTGGCAGGTCAAACCGGGGGCTGACAAATCAAGGACTTGCGCGGCCCATACCGGACTCCCCCGGAGTTATGCACAAGCTTGTCCAGCGAAACGCGGGACAAGTGCCGGGAAAACCCTCAGGCGCCCGGCGGGTCGCGGCGCGAACCGCCACGGCGCGCGGCCTGGCGCGCCTGGCGCTCGGCGGCCAGTTCGGCCTCGTGCCGCAGGGCGGCTTGCAGCCAGCGAGCATGTTCCTCGGGCGTCTCCAGGGTGATCGGCCCCAGCGCCCCGGTGCGGAAATCGGTCAGCAGCGTCTCGGCGGCTTTTTGCGCGTTCAGGCGGCCGCCCGGCAACAGGGCGCCGCGCTTGCGGCCCACGGCGGTCAGCAACTCGTCCTCGGTGCGCTGGGCCACGGCCTCGGGCACCCAGCCCCATTTGTAACGCGCTTCCAACTGCGCACCGTAAGGCCCTTTGAGCGTCTTGAGCAGCTCCAGCGCCACCTCTTCCTCGTCGTAGGCGTTGCGGCCCACCGCGCCGCTGGCGGCCAGGTGGTAACCGCTTTCGGGCACCAGAATTTTGGGCCAGAGCATGCCGGGGGTGTCGTACAGGTAAAAGTCGTCGGCCAGGGCGATGCGCTGCTCCTGCTTGGTGATGCCGGCCTCGTCCCCGGTTTTGGTGGCGCGCTTGCCCACCAGGGTGTTGATGAGGGTGGACTTGCCCACGTTGGGGATGCCGCCGATGAGCACCCGCAGGGGCTTGACCATGCCGCCGCGCAGGGGCGCGAGCTCGCGGCAGGCCGCGATGATGGCGCGCACCGGCGCCACCGTGCCGGCGTGCAGACCGATGGCGCGGGTCTCGGGCTGGGCGTTGTAGTGGGCCAGCCACAGCGCGGTGCGCGCCGGGTCGGCCAGGTCCTGCTTGTTCAGCACCTTGAGGGTGGGCTTGCCCGCGATCAACTGGGCCAGCATGGGGTTGGCGCTGGAGCCGGGCAGGCGGGCGTCCAGCATCTCGATCACCACGTCGATCTCTTTGATGCGCTCCAGAATCGCCTTCTTGGTGGCGTGCATGTGACCGGGAAACCACTGGACCGACATGGGCGGTGCTCCTTGAGAAATCGCGGGGGGCGCTCAGGCGTGCTCGGCCAGCCAGCGCTGCAGTTCGGCCACCGAATGGGCCACGTGGCGCGGCCGGAATTCGGCAAAGCCGGCCGGGTCGTGCGCGCCGTAGCTGACGCCGACGCTGGCGCAGCCGGCGTTGGCGGCCATCTGCAGGTCGTGGGTGGTGTCACCGATCATCAGCGTGCGTTCGGGCGCCACGCCAAACTCGCGCATCAGTTCGTGCAGCATCTGCGGATGCGGCTTGCCCGCGGTTTCGTCGGCGGTGCGGGAGCCGTCGAACAGCCCCTGCAGTTCCACCGCCTGCAGCGCCTCGTCCAGCCCGCGGCGGCTCTTGCCGGTGGCCACCGCCAGCCAATGGTGGCGTGCGCGCAGGTCGCCCAACAGCGGTAATACGCCATCGAACAGGGTGATGTCGTGCTGGTGCGCCAGGTAGTGGTGGCGGTAGCGCTCGCCCAGGCGCGGATAGTGTTCGGGCGGCACGTCGGGGGCGGCGTGCGCCAGGGCCTGCATCAGGCCCATGCCGATCACCCACGACGCCTGCTCGGCCGAGGGTTCGCGCCCGCCCACGTCGCGCACCGCGGCCTGGATGCAGCGCACGATCAGGGCGGTGGAATCGAACAGGGTGCCGTCCCAGTCGAAGGCGATCAGGTCAAATTGGCGTGGACGCATGGCGCGGGCTGCTGCAAAAACAAAAGGGCGCATTGTGCGCCCTTTTGGAAGTGACCGCCGGCGTCAGATCCGGAAGGCGTCCAGGCTTTGGCCCGCGGCCAGCGCGGCCTTGACCCAATCGGGTTTGCGGCCGGGGCCGCCCGACCACAGTTCGCCGTTGGGGCCGCGGTACTTGGCCGGGGCCTTGGATTTGGGGGCGGCGGCTTTGCGGGTGGCGGTGCCGGCGCCCAGGTCTTCCACGGTGATGCCGTATTCGCGCATTTGCGCCTTGATGCCGGCAATCACGTTGGCGAGTTCCTGTTTGCGCACCTGTTCGGCTTGCTGCATCAGGGCTTGGGCTTGCGAAACCAATTCGTTGTAAGTGGCCATGTTCGACGTCCTTGGAATTTAAATAAACAACGACGAATTTATATCACAAAACCCGAGCCACGCCGCCCCAACCTTTCAATTCCGGCGGCAAATCGGCCTGCAATTGCACCGGGGTTTGCAGCGACGGGTGGGTGAACCCCAATTGCCAAGCGTGCAGAAACATCCGTTTCAGGCCGTGGCGTTGCAACAACCGGTTGAGTTCGAAGTCGCCGTATTTGTCGTCGCCCAATATCGGGTGGCCGGCGTGCGACAAATGCACCCGAATCTGGTGGGTGCGCCCGGTTTTGATGGTGACGGCCAGCAGGGTGAAGGCCTGCTCGGCCGCCGCCGGCCAGCCCACCGGCGGCGCCACCGCACCCACCACCCGCACCAGGGTGATGGAGCGCATGCCGTCGGGGTCGTCGGCGCCGGTGACGCGGACGCGGCGTTCACCGTCGGGCAGCAGGTATTTGTGCAACGGCCAATCGAGCACTTTCTGCCGCGCCGGCCACACCCCCTTGACCAGGGCCAAATAGGTTTTGTCGGTTTCGCGTTCGCGGAATTGGTCCTGCAGGGCGCGCAGGGCGCTTTTCTTTTTGGCCACCAACAGGATGCCGCTGGTTTCGCGGTCCAGCCGGTGCACCAGTTCCAGCAACGGCGCAGCGGGCAGGGCCTGGCGCAATTGCTCGATCACCCCGAACGACACGCCGCTGCCGCCGTGCACCGCCACACCGGCCGGTTTGTCGATCGCCAGCAAGGCCGCGTCGTCGAACAGCACCGGGAATTGGCGCGCCGGCGCGGGTTGTTGCGCTTTCTGTTCGGCGCGTTCGCTCAAACGGATCGGCGGCACCCGAATCTGGTCGCCGTCCTGAACGCGGGTGTCGGCCTGGGCGCGGCCTTTGTTGACCCGCACCTCGCCGGAGCGGATGATGCGGTAAATGTGGGTTTTGGGCACGCCTTTGAGTTCGCGCACCAGGTAATTGTCGAGCCGTTGACCAGCGGACTCGCCATCGACGGTGAAATGGCGGACGGCGGCCGCAACGGAGGAAGGAGGGGTCGCCATGCGGGCTGTGGAGGGCTGGGTCGGTGCGGCCGCGCGGGCCGGGCCGAACGGGTTTCGTGAAACGGGCGCAGGACCCTATAATGGGCATTCCCAGCGCTGGTTGCAAGTGTTTGATTTGCCTCAGAGTTTAAGGCACGCACGGTGAGCGGTCAGACTGGGAAGGTTGCCAGCCCGCGCCCCCAGCGCCCCCGCCGTCGTTGTCAGACGCCGGGCGCCGCGCGCAGGTGAACCAGCGTTACCGAACAGCGAACCCGATACGGAATACCCCAAACGTGCAGCCGTCCACCCGTTGGTGGGGCTGAACGCGGACTCAAGTGAACCCAGAGACCCCCAGGCAATGGCCGTGTTCAGCACCGATTTGCCCCCTTTGATCACCCACCTCCACGCGCCTATGCCCGGGCTGGCCTGAGCACGCGCGGCACACCCTGGGTGTGTCGCCCGGCTTGCGCAGCCCCTGGCTCTCCGGCAATTCCTCCTCGTTCGCGCCTTGGGCGCCGGTTCTCGGCCGATGGCCCCCTTTGCGGGGCCTGTTGTCAGTGAAACCGAGGAACGCACATGAAGCGCATGTTGATCAACGCCACGCAGGCCGAAGAACGCCGCCTGGCGATCGTGGATGGGCAGAAACTGCTCGACTACGAAATCGAAATCGAAGGGCGCGAACAGCGCAAGGGCAACATCTACAAGGCGGTGGTGACCCGGGTGGAGCCGTCGCTGGAGGCCTGTTTCGTCGATTACGGCGAAGAGCGCCACGGCTTCCTGCCGTTCAAGGAAATCTCGCGCATGTACTTCAAGGAAGGGGTTTCGCCTTCCCAGGCGCGCATCCAGGACGTGATCCGCGAGGGCCAGGAACTGCTGGTCCAGGTGGAAAAGGAAGAACGCGGCAACAAAGGCGCGGCGCTGACCACCTTCGTCAGCCTGGCCGGCCGCTACGTGGTGCTGATGCCCAACAACCCGCGCGGCGGTGGCGTGAGCCGCCGCATCGAGGGCGAGGACCGCCAGGAACTCAAGGCCGCGCTGGAGCAGTTGGAATACCCCAACGGCATGAGCATCATCGCGCGCACCGCCGGCATTGGCCGCGACGCCAGCGAACTGCAGTGGGACCTGAATTACCTGCTCAAGCTGTGGACCGCCATCGACGGCGCGTCCAAAGCCGGCAAGGGCGCCTTCCTGATCTACCAGGAATCCAGCCTGGTGATTCGCGCCATCCGCGACTACTTCAACAGCGACATCGGTGAGATCCTGATCGACACCGACGACATCTACGAGCAGGCGCACCAGTTCATGAGCCACGTGATGCCCGAGCACGGGCACCGCGTGAAGCGCTACCGCGACGACGCGCCGCTGTTTTCCCGCTTCCAGATCGAGCACCAGATCGAAACCGCCTACAGCCGCACGGTGCAACTGCCCAGCGGCGGCGCCATCGTGATCGACCAGACCGAAGCGCTGGTGGCCGTGGACGTGAACTCGGCGCGCGCCATCAAGGGTGGCGACATCGAGGAAACCGCGACCCGCACCAACCTGGAAGCCGCCGACGAAGTGGCGCGCCAGGCCCGCCTGCGCGACCTGGGCGGCCTGATCGTGATCGACTTCATCGACATGGAAGAATCGCGCAACCGCCGCGAGGTGGAAAACCGCCTGCGCGACGCGCTGCGCCAGGACCGCGCCCGGGTGCAGTTCGGCTCGATTTCCAAATTCGGCCTGCTGGAGATGAGCCGCCAGCGCCTGCGGCCGACGCTGGCCGAAGGCGCCTCCATCCCCTGCCCGCGCTGCGGCGGCTCAGGCCACATCCGCGACACCGAGTCCTCGGCGCTGCAGATCCTGCGCATCATCCAGGAAGAGTCGCTCAAGGACAGCACCGCCGCCGTGCTGGTGCAGGTGCCGGTCGAGGTGGCCAGCTTCCTGCTGAACGAAAAGCGCACCGAGATCACCAAGATCGAACTGAAGCAGCGCATCAACGTGCTGCTGGTGCCCAACAAGTCGCTGGACACGCCGCACTACAAGCTGGAGCGCCTCAAGCACGACGACCCGCGCCTGGACAACCTGGACGCCAGCTACAAACTGGCCGACGAGGTGGACGACGTGGCCAGCTTCACGCGCCGCAGCCAGGAGCGCACCAACAAGCAGGAACCGGTGATCAAGGGCGTGCTGCCCGACGGTCCGGCCCCGGTGGCGGTCCCCAAGCCGGAAGCGGTCCCCGCGCCCGCCCCGGTGGCCGCTGCGCCGGCTCCGGCCGTGGCCGCCCCGGCCGAGACCGGCTTCTTTGCCTGGGTCAAACGCCTGTTCGGCCTGCAGCCCGAGGCCGCCCCGGCCCAGCCGGCACCTGCCCCAGTGGCCGCGGCCCAACCCGCCGCCCGCCCGGAAAGCCGCGCCGACGGCCGTGGCCCGCGCAACGGCCGGGCCCCGCGCGGCGAGGGCCGCCGTGGCGACGCCAACGGCGGTGACGCCCCGCGCACGACCGAAGGCCGTGAAGGCCGCAACGGCGACAGCCGCCGCGGCGAACGCCCCGCCCGCAGCGGCGAAGCCCGTCCGGAACGGGGTGAACGCGCCGAGCGTGCCGAAGGCGGCGAACGCGGTGAGCGCAGCGAAAACGGCCGCCGCGGTGGCCGGGGCGAACGCGCCGAGCGTGGCGAGCGCCGCGAGGCCCCACGCGCCGAAGGCGTGACCGCCCCCACCGAAGCCGCCCCGGGCACCGAGTCCGGCGAGCCGCGCCGCGAACGCGCCGAACGCGGTGAAGGCCGCCGCCGTGGTGGCCGTGGCGAGAACCGCCGGGCCAACGAAGAACAGGCCCTGGCACCGGCAGACACCGGCACCGACCTGAACCCGACCGCCTTGGCCGAAGCCAAGCCGGTGGACGCCGCGCCCGCAGACGCCAACCAGGCCCCGGAAACCGGTGACCGCGCCCCGCGCGAGCGCCGCAGCCGCGACCGCTACGGCCGCGACCGCCGGACCCGTGGCGATGCCCCGGCCGGCGACAACGACACCGACGCACCGGTCGCACCGGCGCCGGTCGAATCGGTGACCGACGAGGCCCCCGTGCGCTCTTACTTCACCAACGCCCCGGTGGCTGCACCGGCCGAGGTCCAGGTGTCCGACACCGCCCCGGCCCCCGTGCCTGCGGCCGAGCCGGCCGTCGCGCCCAGCCCTGTCCCCGTGGCAGCGCCGGCCCCTGCCGCTGCGCCCGTGGCCGAAGCCGCGGCTGCGGTCGGTGCCGGTCTGCCCGCCGTGCCGCCTTTCACCCTGTCGGTGTCGGCGCTGGAGCAGATCGCCCGCGAAGCCGGGCTGGAGTGGATCCAATCCGACGCGGCGCGTGTGGCCCAGGTGCAGGCGGACATCGCGGCCGAACCCCAGCCGGTGCACGTGCCGCGCGAACCCAAGCCGGTGGTGCGGCTGGACGACGGCCCGCTGGTGCTGGTGGAAACCCGCCGTGACCTGCGCACCGTGACCCTGCCCTTCGAGGCCTGAGCCCCGGCCCCGGGTCTTGACACCGCGCAAGGCCCGGGACATCCCCTCCCGCTAACCTGTCCAGCATGACCGATACCGCGACCGAATTCCCCCCGGTGCCCGACCTGGCCTGGTCGGCCGACTTGCTCAGCGGCGACGCCCGCATGGACGACACCCACGAAGCATTCGTGGCCCGGCTGGCCGAACTGCGCGCCACCCCGCCCGAACAACAGCTGCCGCTGTACCGGGCGCTGATCGACCACACGGTGGAGCACTTTGCCCAGGAAGACCGCTGGATGGTGGCCACCGGCTTTGCCGCCGACAACTGCCACGCCAGCCAGCACCAGAGCGTGCTGGAGACCATGCGTGCGGTGGACACCCATTTTCAGCAGGGCGACCGCGAGATCATCACCCGCATGGCCGAGGCCCTGGCCGAGTGGTTCCCGCAGCACGCCCGCACCATGGACGCCGGCCTGGCGTTGCACATGCAGTCGGTGGGGTTTGACAGCCGCACCGAAACCCTGGCCGACCCGTCGCGGGTGCGCCCCGCCACCATGAGCGGTTGCGGCAGCGTCTCCTGCAGCTGACGCGCGCGGCGTCTGCCCCCGGCCCCGGCCCGCGCCAGCGACCGGGGCCAATTTTTTTCACGCGGCCGCGTCGCGCTTTCACATGACAAGCCCCGGGGGCCGGCTTACGATGCCGGGCAACCCCTGAGGAGACTGTGCATGCCCGTGATCACCCACATCGAAGACCTGCGCCAACTGGCCGAACAGCGCGTGCCGCGCATGTTCTACGACTACGCCGACAGCGGCTCGTGGACCGAAACCACCTACCGCGCCAACGAGAGCGATTTCCAGCGCATCCAGCTGCGCCAGCGCGTGGCGGTGAACATGGAAAACCGCAGCACCGCCACCCAAATGGTCGGCCAAGCGGCCAAGATGCCGGTGGCCATCGCCCCGGTGGGGCTGACCGGCATGCAGCACGCCGACGGCGAAATCCACGCCGCGCGGGCGGCCGAGAAGTTCGGCATCCCCTTCACCCTCTCCACCATGAGCATCTGCTCGATCGAGGACATCGCCGCCCACACCTCGGCGCCGTTCTGGTTCCAGCTTTACATGATGCGCGACCGCGACGCCATGGCCCGCATGATCCAGCGCTGCAAGGACGCGAAGTGCTCGGCCCTGGTGCTGACGCTGGACCTGCAGGTCATCGGCCAGCGCCACAAGGACCTGAAAAACGGCCTGACCGCCCCGCCCCGCCCCACCCTGGCCAACCTCCTGAACCTGATGACCAAGCCGCGCTGGTGCTGGGGCATGGCGGGCACGAAACGCCGCACCTTCGGCAACCTGGTGGGCCATGTGAAGGGGGTGAGCGACATGAACTCGCTGGCGTCCTGGACCAACGAACAGTTCGACCCGCGCCTGAGCTGGGCCGACGTGGAGTGGGTGAAAGAGCAGTGGGGCGGCAAGCTCATCCTCAAAGGCATCATGGAGGTGGAGGACGCGGTGCTGGCCGCCCAGCACGGCGCCGATGCGATTGTGGTGAGCAACCACGGTGGGCGCCAGCTGGACGGCGCGCCCAGCAGCATCCATGCCCTGCCGGCCATCGTGGACGCCGTGGGCGACCAGCTGGAGGTGTGGATGGACGGCGGCATCCGCAGCGGCCAGGACGTGCTCAAGGCCTGGGCCCTGGGCGCGCGTGGCACCATGATCGGCCGCGCCATGGTCTATGGCCTGGGCGCCATGGGCGAAGCCGGCGTGACCAAGGCGCTGCAGATCCTGCACAAGGAACTGGACGTGACCATGGCCTTCTGCGGTCACACGAACCTCCAGAACGTGGACCGGCAGATCCTGCGCCCCGGCACCTACCCCACGGCCTGACACCCGGCCGCCCAGGCACAAAAAATCCCGCCGAGGCGGGATTTTTCATGGGCACAGCGGGGCTCAGAGCACCAGGCCGGGGTTGCCTTCCACGCCCACCAGCTTGGGCTGGTTGATGTGGACCTGCTTGATCACCTTCTTGTCCTTCAGGTAGCCCGACACCACGTCCCAGATCGGGGTGCCCTGCACGCCCTCCTGGACCGAGGCCCAGCCGGCCACCTTGTACTTCTTGTCGGCGTCCATCGGCTTGCCCTTGAGCGTCAGGTTGTTGATGCGCTGGCCCATGGGTGCCTTCGGGTCGCAGGTGTACTGGATACCGCCGACGCGCACCATGTCCCCGCCCTGCTGGTAGTAGGGGTCGGGGTTGAAGATGTTGTCGGCCACGTCTTCCATGATCTCCTTGATCTGCGCACCGGTGAAGGTGTTCAGCGTGGTGGCCGGGTAGGTCAGCGCCATCTGGTCCATCATGCGCTCGTAGGTGATCACGTCGCCCGACAGCAGGCTGGTGCCCCAGCGCACGCCCGGCGAGAAGGCCGCGTCGGCGCCCTTGACTTCCATCAGCGCGTCGCAGATGAGTTGGTCCCAAGACCCGTTGAAGTTGCCGCGGCGGTACAGCGCGCCTTCGGAGACGGCCAGCTTTTCCTCCAGCTTGGCCTTGTAGGGCGCGCGGTGCTTGTCGATCAGCGCCTGCATGGCGGCGTCGGGCTTGATCAGGTTGGAGAACACCGGCATCAGCTTGTAGCGGAAGTCCTGGATCTTGCCGCCGCGTACGTCGAAATCGAGCACCGCCAAGAACTTGCCGTTGGAGCCGGCGTTGGTCACCAGCGTCTGGCCGCCGGCGTTCTTCACGATCACCGGTGCGGGCATGCCGTCGTGGGTGTGGCCGCCCAGGATGGCATCGATGCCGCGCACGCGCGAGGCCATCTTGATGTCCACGTCCATGCCGTTGTGCGACAGCACCACCACCACCTGCGCGCCCTTGGCCCGCACCTCGTCCACCTGCTTTTGCATGTTCTCGTCCTGGATGCCGAAGCTCCAGTCGGGCACGAAGTGGCGCGGGTTGGCGATGGGGGTGTAGGGGAAAGCCTGGCCGATGACGGCGAGCTTGACGCCGTTTTGCTCCTTCATGACGTAGGGCGCGAACACCTGGTCGCCGAAGTCCGAGGTGGTGACGTTCTGCGCCACGAAATCGATCTGGCCGGCGAAGTCCTTTTCCACCACTTCCTTGACGCGGTCGGCGCCGAAGGTGAACTCCCAGTGCGGGGTCATGATGTCCACGCCCAGCAGCTTGCAGGCGTCGACCATGTCCTGGGCGTTGGACCAGAGCGAGGTGGCCGAACCCTGCCAGGTGTCGCCACCGTCGAGCAGCAGCGCGTGCGGGCGGTTCGCCTGGATCTGCTTGACCAGCGTGGCCAGGTGGGCAAAACCGCCGACCTTGCCGTAGGTTTGGGCCGCCTGCTCGAAGTTCAGGTAGGTGAAGGCGTGGGCCGCGGCCGTGTTGGGTTTGATGCCGTAGAACTTCAGCAACTGCTCGCCGACGATGTGCGGCGGGCGGCCGTGGGCCTCGGCCAGCCCCAGGTTGACGCTGGGCTCGCGAAAGTAGATCGGCATCAACTGCGCGTGGCAGTCGGTGAAGTGCATGAAGCTGACGTTGCCGAACTTGGGCAGGTCGTACAGGCGTTCGCCGGCGCCCGGGGTGGCGGCCAGCAGGTCTTGGTGGGTCAGGGCCATGCCGGACGCGCTGGCCACCGCCAGCACCTGCATGAATTCACGACGGCTGAAGCTCATGGGAATGTTCCTTGTGGGGGTCTGGGACAAAAAAGGCCAGCGCGGGCTGGCCTTGTCGTGCGCACGGTCCGGTCAGGACACGGCGACTTCGTCGGTGCGGGTGTCGTTCTTGTTGTCCACCCACTTGACCACGACCTTGTCGCCCTTGG
>NZ_JAAQQT010000687.1:21221-80365 GCF_011742065.1 Aquabacterium sp. A08 | reverse complement strand
CACCCCGCCGGCTGTGTGTACCTGGGGTCGTTCTCCAAAGTGCTGGCCCCTGGGCTGCGGCTGGGCTTTCTGGTGGCGCCGCCCGCGCTGTACCCCAAGCTGCTGCAGGCCAAACAGGCGGCCGACCTGCACACCCCGAGCTTCAACCAGCGGGTGGTGTCCGAGGTGCTCAAGGACGGTTTCCTGGAGCGCCACGTGCCCACCATCCGGGCGCTGTACCGGACGCAGCGCGATGCCATGCTGCAGGCGCTGGCACACGAGATGCAGGGGCTGGACGTGACCTGGAACCGTCCCGCCGGCGGCATGTTCCTGTGGCTGCGCCTGCCCGCCGGGATGCGGGCCATCGACCTGCTGCCGCGCGCGGTGGAGCAAGGCGTGGCCTTCGTGCCAGGGGCGGCGTTCTACGCCGGGCCGGGCGACGAGCGCACGCTGCGGCTGTCCTTCGTCACGGCCAGCGCCGAGCAGATCGGGCAGGGCGTGGCGGCACTGGCCCGGGCGGTGCGCAGCCAGCTGTCGAGCGCCGGCCACTGAACCTGGCACGGCCTGGCCCGCCGGTCCGTCACAGCGGCGACTGCGCCCGCCCGGCGCCGCCGGGACAATGGCCGGCATGGGAACCATCTACCTTGTGCGGCACGGACAGGCGTCTTTCGGGGCCGCCGATTACGACCAACTCAGCCCGTTGGGCCACCAGCAGAGCGTGCGCCTGGGCGAGCACTGGCGTGAGCACGGCCTGCGCTTTGACGCGGTGCTGACCGGCAGCCTGCGGCGCCACCGGCAGACCTGGGAAGGGCTGGCGCAGGGCCTGGGCTGGGCGGCCGAGCCGCTGGTGTGGCCGGGGCTGAACGAGTACGACAGCGAGGCGGTGATTGAGGCGATCCACGCTCAGCCGCCGGCGCACCCCACCAGCCCGGAGGGCTACCGGCAACACTTTCGCCTGCTGCGCGACGGCCTGCGCCAGTGGATGGCTGGGGTGGTGAGCCCGCGCGGCATGCCCACCTACCCGGAATTCCTGCACGGGGTCACCTCGGCCCTGGAGCATGCGCGCACGCAGCACCGCGGCAACGTGCTGGTGGTCTCCAGCGGCGGGCCGATCTCCACCGCGGTGGGGCATGTGCTGGGCACCACGCCGGAAACGACGATCGAGATGAACCTGCGCATGCGCAACACCTCGGTCAGCGAACTGGCGCATAACCCGAAGCGCTGCACGCTGGTGAGCTTCAACACCCTGCCGCACCTGAGCAGCCCGGCCCACGCGGACTGGGTGACCCACGCCTGAGGGCGTGGCGGCGCTCAGCCCGCCAGGTCTGGCCCGTCCACCAAGGTGGACAGCGGCAATTGGCTGAATTCCTGCAGCAGCTGCGCCAGGGAACGGCCGGCGGCGTCCACCAGGGCGCGCCCCAGGGTGGCGTCGGCCGCGGCGGCGTTGCCCACCGCGCCCTGGGCGTTGTAGTCCTGCGTTTGCCAGGCCAGCTTGGCGCTGCGGCCGTTGCCCAGCACCGGGTAGCGCCGCGAGCGGTCGCGCGAGGTGGAGGCGAAGTCGCGGGCGCGGTCCATGCGCACCCGCTCGGGGTGCAGCGCCAGCATCATCGCGGTTTCGACCTGACCGCCGTGGATGCCGAAGCGGTGCTCGTCGGCGGAGATGCGGGCGTTCAGGTCTTGGCCGTGTTCGTCCAGCAGCGGCAGGTTGAACCAGCTGCTGCTATAAACCAGCAGGTCGTGGCGGCTGCGCAGTTCGCGCCCGACCACGTCCATGGCGCCGGTGTGCCCGCCGTGGCTGTTGAACAGCAGCAGCTTGCGCACGCCAGCGCGGGCCACCGACGCACCCAGGTCGCACCAGAGATGCACCAAGGTGTCCAGTCCCAAAGTCAGGGTGCCGGGGAAGCGCTGGTGTTCGGGACTGAGACCGACCACCTGCGGCGGCAGCACCCAGACCGGGCAGTCGTCGGGCAGGTGGGGCGCGGCGGCATCGAGCACGCCATCGAGCAAATCGGCGTCCACCGACAGGGGCAGGTGCGGGCCGTGCTGCTCGGTGGCGGCCAGGGGCAACACCGCCACGGTGCGGGCGGGGTCGAGCCCGGCGAAGTCGGTGGTGCACAGGTCGCCCCAGCGGGGCAGGCGACCGGGGAATCGGGGGGGCGTCGGCATGGGCGCATCTTAGCGGCCCGGGCCCCGCGTGGGGGATGCGCCACAATCGCCCACCGGAACTTTGCCCACCCCTGGCCGCTCTGACCGAGGCCGCCAGCCACCCGACCCCGCCCCATGCGTTTGCTCCTGACCCTGCTTCTTTGTTGCTGCACCCTGGCTTGGGGCGCGGGCGTCGCGGCGCAAACCCTGGGCACGGCCCCGGCGGTGACCAGCGAGTTTTCGCGGGCGCGCCTGCTGGTACACGCCCCGCAGGGGGTGCAGGCGGGTCAGCCGCTGTGGCTGGGGCTGGAAATCCACCACGCCCCCGACTGGCACACCTACTGGAAAAACCCCGGCGATTCGGGCCTGCCGACCGAACTGCAGTGGCGCCTGAGCCCCGGGGTGCAGGCGGGCGAGATCGCCTGGCCGACGCCGCGCAAGTTCCCACTGGGCGAACTGGCCAACTACGGTTATGACGGCACCGTGCTGCTGCCCGTGCCGCTGCGGGTGGGGCCGGACTTTCAGGGCCCGCACCTGGACGTCGGGCTGACCGCGAGCTGGCTGGTTTGCCGCAAGGAGTGCGTGCCGGAGGAAGCCCAGTTCCAGTTGCGGGTGCCCGCCCAGGGCAGCGTCGCCCTGGACGGTGCGGCCTTTGAATCGGCCTGGGCCGCCGCGCCCCAGATGTTGCCTGCCAACGGCAGCCGGCTGTCGGCCGGCGCACGGCAGCTGGAGCTCCAGTTGGAGGGCCTGCCACAGGACTGGCGCGGCCGCCCACTGGAGCTGTTCCCCGAAACCCCGGGCCTGATCGAGCCCGGTGCCCCCTGGCAACAGGCCTGGCGCGACGGACGCTGGACCGCCAGCGTGCCGCTGTCGCCGCACCGCAGCGACAGCCCGCAGGCGGTGCCGCTGGTGGTGGCCCTGGCACAACCACCGGGGGCCGGCCCGGGGCTGCCCGGGGTGCAACTGACGCTACCGGTGGACGGCGGCTGGCCGGCCCCCGCGGCGGCCCCCACAGGCGGGGCCAGCGAGGCGCTGACCCAGGCCTTGGCCGAGAACGCCGCCCGCGCCCTGCCCCCCACGCCCAACGCCGTGCCGCTGGGCCTGTGGGCGGCGCTGTTGGGTGCCCTCGTCGGCGGGATGATCCTCAACCTGATGCCCTGCGTGTTCCCGGTGCTGGCGATCAAGGTGCTGGCCTTTGCCCAGCACGGCGACAACCGGCGCGCCCACCGCCTGGGCGGCCTGGCCTACACCGCCGGGGTGGTGCTGTCGTTTTTGGCGCTCGGCGGGCTGCTGCTGGGCCTGCGCGCCGCGGGCGAGCAACTGGGCTGGGGCTTCCAGCTGCAGAACCCCGCGGTGGTGGCCGGGCTGGCGGTGCTGTTCACGCTGATCGGCCTGAACCTCGCCGGGCTGTTCGAGTTCGGGCACCTCCTGCCCAGTTCGGTGGCCAGCCTGCAAGCCAAGCACCCCACGGCCGACGCCTTTCTGACCGGCGTGCTGGCCACTGCCATCGCCTCGCCCTGCACCGCGCCGTTCATGGGCGCGTCGCTGGGGCTGGCGATTGCGCTGCCCACCGGGCAGGCGCTGGCGGTGTTTGCCGCGCTGGGCCTGGGCATGGCGCTGCCGTACCTGGCGGCCAGTGGGTGGCCCGCCCTGGCGCGGGCGCTGCCCCGGCCCGGCGCCTGGATGGAAACCTTCCGCCAGCTGATGGCCTTTCCCATGTTCGCCACGGTGGTGTGGCTGCTGTGGGTGCTGGGCCAGCAAAGCGGCATCGACGGCGCCGCGGCCCTGCTGATGCTGCTGGTGGCGCTGGCGCTGCTGGCCTGGGCCCTCAACCGCGGCGGCCGGGTGCGCACGGTGCTGGGGACGCTCTCGGTGCTGGGGCTGGCCTGGCTGCTGTGGGCCGTGGGCCCGAACGTGACGCGCCAACAAGACGGCCTGCTGCACAGCGCCCCCACGGCGGTGGCTGGGCTGGCGTGGGAGGCCTGGAGCCCGCAGCGCGAAGCGGAATTGCTGGCCGCCGGTCGGCCCGTGTTCGTGGACTACACCGCCGCCTGGTGCGTGACCTGCCAGTACAACAAACGCAACGCGCTGGCCGACGCGGGCTTTCTGCAGGACGCGGCGTCGCGCCAGCTGGCCCTGCTGCGGGCCGACTGGACGCGCCGCGACGCGGTCGTGACCGAAGCCCTGGCGCGGCTGGGGCGCAACGGCGTGCCGGTGTACGTGCTGCACGCCCCCGGGCGGCCACCGGTGGTGCTGTCGGAAATCCTCAGCGTCGACGAGGTGCGGTCGGCGGTTCAGCAACTGTGACGGGAGGCTCTGTATGCAACGGCGTGAATTCACCCTGCGATTGACGGGCGCGGTGGCCGCCCCGTTGCTGGTGTGGCCCGGCCTGGCGGGCGCGGCGCCGATCGGGCAGGCCGCCCCCGCCTTCCGCCTGAAAGACACGGACGGCCACACCGTGCGCCTGGACAGCTTCCGGGGCCGGACGGTGGTGCTGGAATGGCTGAACCCCGGCTGCCCCTTTGTGCGCAAGCATTACCAAGGCAACATGCAGGCCCTGCAGCGCGAGTACACCGCCCAAGGCGTGGCGTGGCTGGCCATCAACTCCACCGAGCCCGCCAGCAGCGACCACATGGCCCCCGCCCAACTGGCCCAGTGGATGCGGGACCGGCAGGCGGCCGCCACCGCTGTGCTGATGGACGAAGACGGCACCACGGGCCGTGCTTACGGGGCACGCGTCACGCCGCACATGTACCTCATCGACGCCCGCGGGGTGCTGGTGTACGCCGGGGCGATCGACAGCGTGGCGTCGGCCCGCGTGGCCGACATTGAACGCGCGACCAACTACGTGCGCCAAGGGCTGGACGAATTGCTGGCAGGCAAGCCGGTGAGCGTGCCCAGCAGCCAGGCCTACGGCTGCGCCATCAAGTACCAAGCATGACGTCTGTTCGAAAAATGGCCGGGGCCGGGCTGCTCGCCCTGGGCCTGGCGGCCTGTTCGGGGGCGCCGAACAGCCACCCAGTGAGCCTGGAAGAAGGCCGCGCCATGCTGGAAGGCCGACAGGCGCTGGTGTTCGACATCCGCGAACCCCAGGAACACGCCACCGGCGTGGCGGCCGGCACCGTGCTGCTGCCGATGTCGCAGCTCAACCAGCGCCTGGGCGAAATCCCGCGCAACCCCAGCCAGCCGGTGCTGCTGATCTGCAACACGCAAAACCGCTCCGCCAAGGTGGTGGAGGCGCTGCGCGAGGCCGGCTGGACCAACGTACGCTACGTGCACGGTGGCATGAGCGACTGGGCGAAACGCGGCTGGCCGATGGTCAAGCCAGCGGGCTGACCGGGTTATCCCTGACGCGCCGCGCGCAGCCCGAGGGTGGCCCGTGCGTACACTGCCAGCATGAGCGACATTCCCACCCTGCGCCACATCCTGGCCACCTGCCGCACCGTGGCGGTGGTCGGCCTTTCGCCGCAATGGCACCGGCCCAGCCACTTCGCGGCCAAATACATGCAGACGCACGGCTACCGCATCGTGCCGGTGAACCCGCTGGTGGCGCGCGACGGTGGCGAGATTCTGGGTGAACGCTGTTACGCCAGCGTGCAGGACGCGGCCCAGGCACTGGCTGCCGAGGGCCGACACATCGACATGGTGGACTGCTTCCGCAAGAGCGAGGACATCCCGCCGCTGGCCGACGCGGCCATCGAGATCGGGGCGCAATGCCTGTGGCTGCAGCTGGGCGTGGAGCACGCCGAGGCGGAAGCGAAGGCCGCGGCCGCGGGCCTGCGGGTGGTGCACGACCGCTGCGTGAAGATCGAACACGCGCGCCTCTTTGGCGGCCTGAACTGGGCCGGCGTGAACACCCGGGTGATCTCCGCCAAGCGCCCGCAGCAACTGCCTTACTGACGCCCCTTTTTCGAAAGCCCCCATGGCCCAGGACCACCCGTACGGCTTTGGCACGCTGGCCATCCACGCCGGCGCCATCCCCGACCCCGTCACCGGCGCGCGCGCCACCCCCATCCACCAGACCACCAGCTTCGTGTTCGACAGCGCCGAGCACGCCGCCAGCCTGTTCAACCTGCAGACCTTCGGCAACGTGTACAGCCGCATCGGCAACCCGACGGTGTCGGTGCTGGAAGAGCGCGTGGCGGCGCTGGAAGGCGGGCGCGCGGCGCTGGCCTGCGCCAGCGGCATGGCCGCGCAGATGACGGCGCTGCTGGCCATCCTGAAAGCGGGCGACCACATCGTGGCCGCGTCCACCCTGTACGGCGGCACCGTGGGGCAGCTGGGGGTGGGGTTTGAGCGGCTGGGCATCACCACCACCTTTGTGGACCCGGCCGACCCCGAGAACTTCCGTCGCGCCATGCGCCCCAACACCCGGGCGGTGTACGGCGAAACCATCGGCAACCCGCGGGTGAACGTGCTGGACATCGCGGCCATCGCCCAGGTGGCGCACGACCACGGCGTGCCGCTGGTGATCGACAACACCGTGGCCACGCCCTGGCTGTGCCGGCCGTTTGAGCACGGCGCCGACATCGTGGTGCACAGCGCCACCAAGTACTTCGGCGGGCACGGCACCACCATGGCCGGCGTGGTGGTGGAGTCGGGCAAATTCGACTGGGGCAACGGCAACTTCCCCGACATGGTCGAGCCCAGCCGCGCCTACCACGGCGTGAAGTTCTACGAAACCTTCGGCGACTTTGGCTACACCATGAAGGCGCGCATGGAGGTGAACCGCACCTTCGGCGCGGTGCTGTCGCCCATGAACGCGTGGCTGATCCTGCAGGGCATTGAAACCCTGCACCTGCGCATGCAGGCGCACTGCCGCAACGCGCGCCGCGTGGCCGAATTTTTGCGCGACCACCCCCGGGTGGCCTGGGTCAACTACCCCGGCCTGCCCGACGCGCCCGACCACGCCCTGGCGGCCCGGCAGTTCCGCGCGGTGGACGGGCTGCCCGGCGGCTCAGGCATCCTGACCTTCGGCATCCGCGCCGACGACCCGGCCCAAGCCGGCGAACGCTTCATCGACGCCTGCGAATTCCTCAGCCACCTGGCCAACATCGGCGACGCGAAAACGCTGGTGATCCACCCCGCCTCCACCACCCACCGGCAACTCAGCGAAGACGAGCAAAAAAAGGCCGGCGTCGGCCCGGACATGATCCGCCTGAGCGTGGGCATCGAGGAGGTGGACGACATCCTCTGGGACCTGGACCAGGCGCTGCGCAAAGCGGTGGGCTGAAACGGCTGGGCTCGGGTTCACCCGCGGGCCGGGTGACAGCCGCCGGCCCGCCACCCTGCGACAATGCGGGGTTATGAGCACGACCTTCGCCCCCCTGCAGAACGACACCTTCCTGCGCGCCTGCCTGCGCCAGGCGACCGACCACACCCCCGTCTGGCTGATGCGCCAGGCCGGCCGCTACCTGCCCGAGTACCGCGCCACCCGCGCCCAGGCCGGCAGCTTCATGGGCCTGGCCACCAACGTGGACTACGCCACCCAAGTGACGCTGCAGCCGCTGGAACGCTACGACCTGGACGCGGCCATCCTGTTCAGCGACATCCTGACCGTGCCCGACGCCATGGGCCTGGGCCTGAGCTTCGCGTTGGGCGAAGGCCCCAAGTTCGCCAAGACGGTGCGCACCGAGGCCGACGTGGCCCAGCTCGCCGTGCCCGACATGGACAAGCTGCGCTACGTGTTCGACGCGGTCACCTCCATCCGCAAGGCCCTGAACGGGCGCGTGCCGCTGATTGGCTTTTCGGGCAGCCCCTGGACCCTGGCCTGCTATATGGTGGAGGGCGGCGGCAGCGACGACTACCGCCTGGTCAAGACCCTGATGTACCAGCGCCCGGACCTGATGCAACGGGTGCTGGAAATCAACGCCGACGCGGTGGCGCTGTACCTGCGCACCCAGATCGAAGCCGGCGCTCAAGCGGTGATGATTTTTGACAGCTGGGGCGGCGTGCTGGCCGACGGCAACTTCCAACGGTTCAGCCTGGCCTACACCAAGCGGGTGCTGGACCAGTTGCCCAAGGAATTCAACGGCCAGCGCATCCCGCGCATCGTCTTCACCAAGGGCGGCGGCCTGTGGCTGGACGACATGAACACCCTGGACTGCGACGTGCTGGGCCTGGATTGGACCGTGAACCTGGCCCAGGCCCGCGCGGCCGTGGGCGGTGCGGTGGGTGGCCCCGGCAAAGCCCTGCAAGGCAACCTGGACCCGAACGTGCTGTTCGCCCAGCCTGAGCAGGTGGCCGCCGAAGCGGTGAAGGTGCTTGAGAGCTTCGGCCCCCCGCACACCGACCGCAGCACCACCGGCCCGACGCACATCTTCAACCTGGGGCATGGCATCAGCCAGTTCACCCCGCCCGAGCACGTGAAGGTGCTGGTGGACACGGTGCACGCCCACTCGCGGCAGATGCGCCAGGGCCGCTGAACCCGGCCCCCACCCCGGGCGCCGGCCTGGGGTACGGACCGTTCCGTGGAGCCCGGGCCCGCGCACCCCGGGCCCGGGCTAGCACAAAACGGGGTGCTTTTTGCCGCAGCGGCACGGGTTTATGCACAAAATTCGGTGAGCGAGGCACCCCCCCACGCCCAGACCGCCAAACCCACAGTTCGACCCTCACAACGACGCAAGTGGTTGATTTTATTAGACAAGGCGGATTGCCCATTTTCTATGCAGTCCAATCAAGGCCTTGATTTTCAAGGCCTTGCGCGGGGGATTCAGCGGCTGTCCACAAAGTTATCCACAGAAAATCTGGGCAAGTGTTGGAAATTTTTACAAATCAATGACTTACCGGTTTTTTCGCCAACATGACTGAAGAAACCGCGCCAAGCACCCGCCACTGGGTCGAGGTCGTGGTGACCACGCCGGCGCACAGCGGGCTGGGCGACAGCCTCAGTTATGGGAGTGAGCGGCCACTCGCGCCGGGCACTCTGGTGCGGGTGCCGCTGGGCAGCCGCGAGGTGCTGGGCATCGTCTGGCACTGCGCCGACGAACCGCCCGAGGGCCTGCTGCCGGCGCAGACCCGGCCCGTCGGCACCGCCCTGGAGGCCCTGCCGCCGCTGAACGCGCGCTGGCGCCAACTGGTGGGCTTTGCCGCCCGCTACTACCAGCGCGGGCTGGGCGAGGTGGCGCTGGCCGCCTTGCCGCCACAACTCCGCGACCTGGACGACACCCAGCTGCAACGCCGCCTGGCCAAGCGTGCCAAGGCCGCGCTCACCGGCAAGGCCGCTTCACTCACCGGCAGCGCAGCGGCGGCCCAGGCGCCTGACGCACCCGTGGCCACCGACGCCCCCCCAACAGGTCCCGCCCCCAGCCCGGAACAGGCCGACGCGCTGACCGCCATCGCCCAGGCGCAACGCCCGGTGCTGCTGTTCGGCGCCACCGGCAGCGGCAAAACCGAGGTCTACCTGCGCACCGTGGCCGACCTGCTGGCCCAGGACCCGCAAGCCCAGGCCCTGGTGATGGTGCCCGAGATCAACCTGACGCCGCAGCTGGAAGCGCGTTTTCGCGAGCGCTTTGCCAGCGCGGGCGTGGTGTCGCTGCACAGCGGACTGACCCCGGCGCAGCGGTTGGGCCACTGGCTCAGCGCCCACCTGGGGCAGGCGCGCATCGTGCTGGGCACGCGCATGGCGGTGTTCGCCAGCCTGCCCGGCCTGCGCCTGATCGTGGTGGACGAGGAACACGACCCCAGCTACAAAAGCCAGGAAGGGGCGCGCTATTCCGCGCGCGACCTGGCGGTGTACCGGGCGCACCTGGAATCGCAGGGCCGGGCGCCGGGGCACTGCCGGGTGCTGCTGGGCTCGGCCACGCCATCGCTAGAAAGCTGGCACGCCGCCGACAAGGGCCGCTATCAGCGGCTGGACATGCCCCAGCGCATGGGCGGCGGCGCCCTGCCCCGGCTGCGCCTGGTGGACATGAACCACCAGCCCAAACACGCGGTGCTGGCCCCGGCCCTGATCGACGCCCTGGCCGAACGCGCCGCGCGCGGCGAACAGAGCCTGGTGCTGCTGAACCGCCGCGGCTACGCCCCGGTGCTGGCCTGCCACGACTGCGGCTGGAAAAGCGACTGCCCGCACTGCAGCGCCCACGCCGTGTTCCACAAGATCGACCGCACCCTGCGCTGCCACCACTGCGGCCACACCTCACGGGTGCCGCGCGCCTGCCCCGAGTGCGGCAACCTCGACATCGCCTCCGTGGGCCGCGGCACCGAACAGATCGAGGAACAGCTCGCCGGCCTGCTGGCCGACGCCCGCCGCCCCGACGGCAACCCGGTGCGCGTGGCCCGGCTCGACGCCGACACCACCCGCGCCAAGGGCAGCCTGGAGAGCCGGCTGGCCGACATGCACGCCGGCGAGGTGGACGTGCTGGTGGGCACCCAGATGGTGGCCAAGGGCCACGACTTCCGCCGCATCACCCTGGTGGCCAGCCTGAACACCGACAGTGGCCTGTTCGCCAGCGACTACCGCGCGCCCGAGCGCCTGTTCGCGCTGCTGCTGCAGGCCGCAGGGCGCGCCGGCCGCGACGCCGCCTTCGTGGCCGAACGGGGCAGCGCGGTGGAACTGTGGGTGCAGACCTGGTACCCCCAACACCCGCTGTTCGCCGCCCTGGCCCGGCACGACTACCCCGCCTTTGCCGCGCAACAGCTGCAGGAACGCGCCGACGCGCAAATGCCGCCCCACGGCCACCAGGCCCTGGTGCGCGCCGAGGCCCGCACCCAGGACGCCGCTCAGGCCTGGCTCACGCTGTCGGCCCAGGCCGCCGACGGCCTGACCGGGCGCGAGCACCTGATGCTGTACCCGGCGGTGCCCATGGCGATCCAGCGCGTGGCCAACGTGGAACGGGCGCAGATGCTGGTGGAAAGCGCGTCGCGCCCGGCGCTGCAGGCCTTCCTGCAAGCCTGGCAGACGGTGCTGCACGCCCAGCGCGCCCACCCCGACGCCAAGGGCCTGATCCGCTGGGCCATCGACGTGGACCCGCTCAGCCTGTGATGGCCGGGGCACCCGCGCCCGCCCCTCAGGGGCGCAGCAGCGCCACCGCCCCAGAAAACGAGAGGAAGGCCAACGCGGTCGACACCAGGATGATGCGGGCGATGCGGCCGTTGTCGGCCCCGAAGCGCTCGGCCAGCAGCGACACGTTGCTGGCGCTGGGCAAGGCGGCCACCAGCACCATCACCGTCAGGGTGCTGGGCGCCAGCGGCACGCCCAGCGCGATGGCGGCGCTGCCCGCGCCCCAGACCAGCAGCGGGTGCAGGAACAGCTTCATCAGCGCCACCGGCACGTAGTCGCGCAACGGCATGGGGTGGTCGGCCTGCATTTGCGAACGCGCCAACACCACCCCGATGGTGAACAGTGCCACCGGCGAGGCCGCGTCGGCCAGCAGCCACACGGTTTTTTCCACCGGCCCGGGCAGCGTGAACTGGGCCGCCGACGCCGCCGCCCCCAACCCAATAGCCCAAGGCATGGGGTTGCTCAGCACCCCGCGCAGCGCCTGGCGCGCCGCCGCCACGGCCCCGCCCTCACCGGCGTCCAGCCGCGACAGGGCGATGCACAGCGAACTCGTCACCACCATGTCCACCAGGATGATGACGATCACCGTGCCCACGCTGCCGGGGCCCATGAGCGCGGCCAGCAGCGGCACGCCCATGAAGCCGGTGTTCGGAAAGGCCGCCACCAGCGCGCCCAGGGCGGCGTCGTTCCAGCCGATGCGCCCGCCCTTGGTGACGGCCACCGCCAGCGCCACCATCACCAGCCCGCACAGCAGGTACAGGCCAAACACCGAGGCGTCGAGCAGCTGCGCGATCGGCGTGGTGGAACCGAAGCGGTAGAGCATGGCCGGCAGCGCGAAATAGAGCACGAAGCTGTTGAGGCCGGGAATGGCGTCCAGCGGCAGCAGGCGCCGGCGCGCGGCCACGAAACCGGCCAGCACCAGCGCAAAGAAGGGAAAGGTGACGAGGAGGACGGTCAGCACGGCGACGATTGTCGCAGGGGCGGCCCGTGGCCGCGGCCGCCTGGGCCCCCGCGGCGCCCGGCGCTGACGCCTGCGCGACGCCGCCCCCGCCCGCTGGGTATGATCCCCAGCTTTGCCCGACCCGATCGCCCATGTCCGCCGGTTTGAACATTGCCCAGCTCGATGCCGTCAACCACCTGGCCGGTCCGTGCCTGGTGCTGGCCGGCGCCGGCTCGGGCAAAACCCGCGTCATCACCCACAAGATCGCGCGGCTGATCCAGGCCGGGCTGGCCGCCAACCGCATCGCCGCCATCACCTTCACCAACAAGGCGGCGGCCGAGATGCGCGAGCGCGCCCGGCAGCTGGTGGGCCGGCCGGCCAAAGACGTGTTGATCTGCACCTTCCACTCGCTGGGCGTGCGCCTGCTGCGCGAGGACGGCGCGGCGCTGGGCCTGAAGCAGCAGTTCTCCATCCTCGACACCGACGACATCACCTCCATCCTGAAAGACTGTGGCGGCACCACCGACGCGGCCACCGCGCGCCAGTGGCAGTGGACGATCAGCGGCTGGAAGAGCGCCGGGCTGAACGCCGAACAGGCCCTGACCCAGGCGCGCGACGACAACGAGCGCATCGTTGCGCTGGTCATGGCCAAGTACCAGGAGCGCCTGGCCGCCTACCAAAGTGTGGACTTTGACGACCTGATCGCCCTGCCGCTGAAGCTGCTGCAGCAACACGCCGAGGTGCGCGAGAAGTGGCAGAAAAAGCTCGGCCACGTGCTGGTGGACGAGTACCAGGACACCAACGCCACCCAGTACGAATTGCTCAAGCTGCTGGTGGGCGAACGCGGCCGCTTCACCGCCGTGGGCGACGACGACCAGTCCATCTACGGCTGGCGCGGCGCCACGCTGGACAACCTCAAAAAACTGCCGCAGGACTTTCCCGAACTCCGGGTCATCAAGCTGGAGCAGAACTACCGCTCCACCAGCGCCATCCTGCGCGCGGCCAACCACGTCATCGGGCCCAACCCCAAGCTGTTTCCCAAAACCCTGTGGAGCGAGCTGGGCGAAGGCGAGCCGGTGCGCGTGCAGGCCTGCGACGCCGAAGACCACGAGGCCGAACGCGCGGTGGCACGCATCCAGAGCATCCGCGCCGGCTCCACCGCGGCGGGCAGCACCGGCGCCAAGTTCAAGGCCTTCAAAGACTTTGCCATTTTGTACCGCGCCAACCACCAGGCCCGGGCGCTGGAAACCGCCTTGCGCAAGGCGCAAATTCCGTACAAGGTGTCGGGGGGCCAGAGCTTTTTCGACCGTGCCGAAATCAAGGACCTGTGCGCCTGGCTGCGCCTGCTGGTCAACAACGACGACGACCCGGCGTTTCTGCGCGCCATCACCACGCCCAAGCGCGGCATCGGCCACCAGACGCTGGCCTCGCTGGGTGCCTTCGCCACCCAGTACAAGCTGAGTTTGTACGAGGCGCTGTTTTCGCACTCCCTGGGCGCCGCCCTGCCCGCGCGCGCGGTACATGGCCTGCACGAGTTCGGCCGCTACGTGAACGAGCTGGAACACCGCGCCCGCCACACCACCGGCTTTGAGGCGGCCAAGACCTTCCTGACCGACTGGCTCAAGGACATCGGCTACGAGCAGTTCCTGCTCGACAGCGAGGAGAGCGACAAGGTCGCCGCCGCCCGCTGGGGCAACGTGATGGACTTTTGCGACTGGGTGGCGCAACGCTGCGGCGGCCAGATCGACGACACCGGCGGCGCGACCACCGAGCGCGAACCCAAAACCATGCTGGAAGTGGCGCAAACGATCGCGCTCATTTCTACCATTTCAGAGCGCGAGCAGGACCAGGACGTGGTCACGCTCTCCACCCTGCATGCCTCCAAGGGCCTGGAGTGGCCGCACGTGGTGCTGGCTGGCGTCAACGAGGGCTTGCTGCCGTTCCAGAAAGACGACAGCCTGAACGAAGCCACCCTGGGCAAGCTGATTGAAGAGGAACGGCGGCTGATGTACGTCGGCATCACCCGCGCCCAGCACACCTTGGTGGTGAGCTGGCTGAAACGGCGCAAAAAGGGGCGCGAGTTGGTGCCTGGCCAGCCCAGCCGCTTCATCGCGGAAATGGCGCTGGACCAGACCACCGCCAAGGAAGACCCGCGCGCCAAACTGCGCGCCCTGCGCGCCGAATTCGCCCAGCGCGCCGGGCAGACAGCCCCAGCCCCCGACGGGTCTTGAACCAGCAGTTTGTATTTTTTGGTCATTTCAAATACCATTAGCAGACTTTTATTTTTCACAGTTGACCGCATGAACACCTCGCGCACACGCCGGCTGGGCTTGGGCCTGACCATTGCTGCCTTGCTCGGCCCGCTGGGCTGGGTGTCCGCCCACGCCCTGGGCCAGCCCCAAGGCAAACCGGTGCTGACGGTGGGCGGCGCCATCGCCGCCACCAACCGGGGCGGCCAGGCCGTGTTCGACATGGCCATGCTCGAAGCCCTGCCGCAAAAGACCTTCACCACCTCCACCCCCTGGGACAACCGGCCGATCCGCTTCAGTGGCCCGCTGCTGCGCGACGTGCTGGCGGCGGTGCAGGCCCGGACGCAGGCCGGCACCCTCAAGGCCACCGCGCTCAACGACTACCGCATCCAGATCCCGGTGGCCGACGCAGCGCGCTTTGACGTCATCATGGCCACCCGGCTCGACGGCGAACCGATGTCGGTGCGCACCCGCGGCCCGCTGTTCATCGTCTACCCCTTCGACAGCCGCCCCGAACTGCAGAGCGCCACCTACTACGAGCGCTCGATCTGGCAACTGAAGTCGCTCGACGTCGAATAAACCGGAAAGCGGCGCATGCCCCTGCAAAAAGACAACCGCAGCTTCCTGCTGTGGTTGTCGCTGACCACCATCGCGCTGGCGGTGGGCCTGGCCGTGATGACGGCGGTGTTCCTGCGGCAGTCGGCGTCGGTGGAGGCGGCCGCGCGCCTGCAGGCCGATTCGGTCACGGCCCTGGCCTTCCAGCTGGAGCGCGAATACCTGCGCTTTCGCAGCGAGCTGCGGGTGTCGCTGCGCGACCCCGAGGCCGCCGACTGGGACAACCTGGGCAACCGCTACGACATCTTCGCCAGCCGCGTGCACCTGCTCAGCGGCAACCCCAGCACCGCCAAGCTGCGCGACCGGCCCGAATACGGCGCGGTGCTGCCGCCGCTGGAGGCGCTGATCCGGCAGACCGACACGCTGATGGAGGACCCGGCACGGCAGCGCGGGCCACTGGAAGCGGTGCTCCAGACCCTGATGGAACTCGGGCCCGACGTGCAGGCCCTGTCGTTCGCCGCCAACAGCTCCGTCAGCCACCTGATGGAGCAGCAGGTGGCGGTGGTGCGGGAGCAGAACCGCATGATCGTCTGGCTGGTGGCGCTGCAGGTGCTGGTGCTGCTGCTGGCGGCGGGCGGCCTGCTGAACCGGCAGCGGCGGCAGATGCGGCAGCGGCAGGCGCTGGAGCGGCTCAACAACGAACTGGTGCAGGCCAAGGAAGCGTCGGAACAGGCCAACCGCGCCAAGAGCCAGTTCCTGGCCAACATGAGCCACGAACTGCGCACCCCCTTCAACGGCATGCTGGGCATGGTCAGCATGCTGGAGGAGAGCGAACTCACGCCGCAGCAGCGCGACCAAGTCCAGACCGCGCGCAGCTCCGCCCAGCACCTGCTCACCCTGCTCAACGACATCCTCGACATGTCGGCGCTGGAAGCCGGAAAGATGAAGATCCACCCGCAGCCGCTGGACCTGCGCCAGCTGGTGCGCGACACGTGGCAGATGGTGCGCCCCCAGGCCGAGCACAAGCGCCTGGGCCTGACGCTGGACCTGGACGGGGCCCGCGAAGCCCCGCCCTGGGTGCTGGCCGACGCCACCCGGGTGCGGCAGATCCTGCTCAACCTGCTGAGCAACGCGATCAAGTTCACCCGCGAGGGACAGATCGGACTGGCCCTGGCCTGCGAGCCAGACGGGGACGGGGTGCGCTGGCGCATCACCGTCAGCGACACCGGCATCGGCATGGACGCGGCCACCCTGGGCCAGCTGTTCCAGCGCTTCCACCAGGCCGACCATTCGGCCACCCGCCAGTTCGGCGGCACCGGCCTGGGGCTGGAAATTTCACGCACCCTGGCCCGACTCATGGGCGGCGACCTGGGCGCCAGCAGCGCTCCCGGCCAGGGCGCCAGCTTCACCCTGACCCTGCCCACGCCGCGCTGCGCGGCGCCGGACGAAGCGACCACCCCCCTGGGCAACGGCGACTGGGTGGTGACCCGTTCCCCCGACGACGGCAGGGCCGACGACGCCGCGACCGACGCCCCCTGCGCGGCCTTGCCCACGCAGGGCTGGCAGGTGCTGGTGGCCGAAGACCACCCGATCAACCAGAAATTCGTCGGCATGCTGCTGGAAAAGCTCGGCCACCACGCCACCTTCGCCGACAACGGGGCCCAGGCCGTGAGCCTGGCCAGCGGTCAGGATTTCGACATCGTCCTGATGGACGTGCACATGCCCGAGATGGACGGCCTCAGCGCCACCCGCCACATCCGGGCCCTGCCCGGGCGGCGCGGCCAGGTGCCGATCGTGGCCCTGACCGCCGACGTGATGAACGAGGCCCAGGCCCGCACCCGCGAGGCCGGCATGAACGCCTTCCTGTCCAAGCCGGTGCAGAAGCAACAACTGCTCGACGTGATGACCCACTGCCTGCAGCAGGCCGCGCCGCGCCCCCCGGTCTGACGCCGGGGCCGGCGCGCCTCACCAGCCCAGCAGCAGCCGCAGCGGCAGGTACACCGCCATGCCGCAGAGGATGGTGCCCAGCACCCCGCCGCGCCAGAAGAACCAGCCCGCCCCCGCCGCTGCGGCGAACAGGCGGGCGTCGCGCCAGGTCTGCACCAGCTGGCCCTGGTCGGCCACCACTTCCGGAATGACCACCGCCGCCAGCGCCGCGATGGGTGCGTACTGCAGGCCGCGTTCGGCCCAGTGCGGCAGTTGCCACGGGCGGCTGGACAGGAAGAAGAAGCCACGCGTCAGCACCGTCACCCCCGCCAGGGCGGCGATGGTCAGCAGCGTCCAGGCGTCGGTCTCAGCCATGGCGGGGCACCCGCTGGCCGCGCAGCCAGGCCGGGCCGTGGGCTTCCAGCACCAGGCACAGCGCCACCGCCGCCGCGATGGCGACCACGATGTTCAGTTTGAGCGGCAGCGCCCAGGCGGCCACCGCCGCGGCACCGGCCACCCCGGCCGACACCACCCGCAGCTTGGACGTGGCCAGCGAACACCCCACCCCCAACAAGGCCAGGATGCCGGCAAACCCCAGGCCCCAGGCGGGCGGGATGGCGTGGGCCAGCGCAATGCCCAGCAGGCTGGCCGCCATCCACGCCACGTAGTTGACGGCACAGTTGCCCGCCAGGTAGGCCTGCTGCCGCGTCAAGCCCTCGGCGTCGGGGGCCGGGTGCGGGTAGCGCCGCGCGAAGAACACGTAGCTCAGGTCGCCGGTGACGTAACCGGTCAGCAGCCGCTGGGGGCGCGGCAGGTGCATCAGGTAAGGCCGCAGGTGGGCCGAAAACACCACGAAACGCAGGTTCACGCAAAACGCCGCCGCCAGGATCACCCACAGCGGCGCGCCCGAGGCGATCAGCGGCACCGCGGTGAGCTGGGCGCTGCCGGCGTAGACCAGCAAGGTCATGGCCACGGCCTCGAACACGCTCAGGCCGGACTTGACCATGGCCACCCCGGTCATCAGCCCCCAAGCGGCGATGCCGGTGGCCACGGCGGCTTGGTCGCGCACGCCCTCGCGGAACTCGGGCAGGGCGCGGTAAGCCGCCGTCAGGAACATGCGGGGCGGCCCAGCCGCGTGCCGGGCGGCAGTTCGTTGCCGCGCAGAAAGTCGGCCGCCGGCAGGCGCTTGCCGCCGGGGCGCTGCAGCGCGGTCAGGCACAGCACGCCGGCGCCGGTCTGCACCCGCACGCCCTGGGCGTCGGCGGCCAACACGGTGCCCGGCGGGGTGGCCGGCCCGGGGGGCTGGTCGCCCTGCGCCTGCGCCGCCCAGACCTTCAACGGCACCTCGCCCCAGGGCGTGGCCGCGCCAGGAAAGGGGTCGAAGGCGCGCACCCGGCGCGCCAGGGTGGCGGCCGGCTGGGTCCAGTCGAGGTCGGCCTCGGCCTTGTCGATCTTGTGGGCGTAGGTCACGCCCTCGGCCGGCTGCGGCAGCGGGCGCAGGCCGCCACAGGCCGCCAGCTCCAGCGCCTCCACCGCCAGCCGCCCGCCCAGCGCCGCCAGGCGGTCGTGCAGGGTGGCGGTGGTGTCGTCGGGGCCGATGGCCACCGGCTCGGTCAGCAGCATGTCGCCGGTGTCCAGGCCCTCGTCCATCTGCATCAGGGTGACGCCGGTGGTGGCGTCCCCGGCCTCGATGGCGCGGTGGATGGGCGCCGCCCCGCGCCAGCGCGGCAGCAGCGAGGCGTGGATGTTCAGGCAACCCAGGCGCGGCAGCGTCAGCGTCCAGCGCGGCAGGATCAGGCCGTAGGCGGCCACCACCATCGCGTCGGCGCCACTGGCCTGCAGCGCGGCCTGGGCCGCAGCGGCGTCTTCGGGGTATGTGCCGTCCAGGCGCAGGCTGCGCGGCTGGGCCACGGCGATGCCATGCCGCTGCGCCAGCTGCTTGACCGGCGAGGCCTGCAGCTTCATGCCGCGCCCGGCGGGGCGGTCGGGCTGGGTCAGCACCAGCGGCACGGTGAAGCCGGCACGCAGCAGCGCGTCCAGCGCCACCGCGGCGAACTCCGGCGTGCCGGCAAACGCCACGCGCATGCCGGCGGCCTCAGGCGTGCTCGGCACGTTCGGCCTTGAGCAGCTTGGTCTTGATGCGGTTGCGCTTGAGCGGCGACAGGTATTCGACGAAGACCTTGCCCATCAGGTGGTCCATCTCGTGCTGGATGCACACGGCCAGCAGGCCCTCGGCCTCGATCACGCGGCTGACGCCCTCGCCGTCGAGCGCGCGCACCCGCACCGCCACCGAACGCTCCACCCCGTCGTAAATGCCGGGGACCGACAGGCAGCCCTCGTCGCCCTTGCGGGTCTCGGGGCTGGCCCACTCCAGTTCGGGATTGATCAGCACCATGGGTTGGTCGCGCGCCTCGCTCACGTCGATGACGATGAGCCGCTCGTGGATGTCAACCTGCGTCGCGGCCAGGCCGATGCCCTGGGCGGCGTACATGGTGGCCAGCATCTGCGGGATGATGGCGCGGACCCGCTCGTCCACGGCCGCGATCGGTCGCGCCACCTTGTGCAGGCGGGGGTCGGGGTAACGCAGGATGGGCAGCAGAGCGGTATCGGTCATGTCGGCAACGGAATCGGGTGGGCCACGGCAGGTCGCGCGGCGGAGAATGTCGGTATTTTCGCCACTTTCGCCCGGGCCGGTGGGGCACGGGTGGCGATATCATTGCCATAAATGGGGCTTGAACGCAAAATCTCCAGTCATCCACACCAAAACGTCAAGCCGGGGAGGGACACATGCCACACACGCACCCCCTGAGCGGGACGGCATCCAGGGCCAACGACATGCCTATGCACACCACGCCAGCCGCCACCTCGGGCTCTGCCCCCGCCGCACCTGTCGCCCCACGGCCCCTGGGCCGCTGGGCACTGTGGCTGGCCTGCGGGCTGGGGGCCGGGGCCGCTGTGGCCCAAAGCTTCCCCAACTACCCCATCACCCCCGGGCAACGCCAGACGGCCACCCAGGTGGCCCAGCAAGGCGTGCCGCTGAGCGAGCTCTCGCCCACCGCCCCCGACCGCTACACCGTCCAGCGTGGCGACACGCTGTGGGACATCTCGGGGCTGTTCCTCAAGCGGCCCTGGCGCTGGCCGGAGCTGTGGGGCATGAACCTGCAGCAGATCCGCAACCCGCACCTGATTTACCCCGGCCAGGTGCTGGTGCTGACCCGCGTCGGCGACCGCGCTTTTCTCACCGTCGACGGCGCCCTGCCCACGGTGAAGCTGTCGCCGCGGGTGCGCACCGAGGCGCTGGCGGACGCGGCCATTCCGCCGATCCCGCTGAACGTGATCGAGCCCTTCCTGACCGAGTCGCTGGTGGTGGACGAAGCCCAGCACTCGCGGGCGCCGCGCATCGTGGCCGCCCCGGAAAACCGGGTGCTGCTCAGCCGCGGCGACCGGGCCTATGCGCGCGGCCAGTACGGCCCGGGCGAGGCGCAGGCAGGCACCGCCCTGCGGCTGGAGGCCGGCCAGCCGCGCAGCCACCGCCTCTACCGCAACGCGGTGGCCCTGAAAGACCCGACCACCGGCGAACTGCTGGGCTACGAGGCCCAGTTCATCGGCCAGAGCGCGCTGGTGCGCAGCGAAACCGTCAAGCCCGGCGGCAACGAGATCGAACCCGCCACCGTCCAGATCACCGGCTCCAAAGAGGAAATCCGCGTCGGTGACCGCCTGCTGCCCGAGCCCCCGCGCGAGGTGCCGAGCTACGTGCCGCAGGCCCCGGACAGCGCCCAGTCGGGCCAGATCGTCAAGGTGCACGGCAACGCGGTGCACTTTGCCGGCCAGAACCAGGTCGTCATCCTCAACCGCGGCGCCCGCGACGGCCTGGCCCGCGGCCATGTGCTGGCGGTGCTGAAAGACGCCAGCCAGGTGCCCGACCGCACCGACGAGGCCCGCCCCACCCTGCACCTGCCGGGCGAACGCAACGGGCTGATGCTGGTGTTCCGCACCTTCGACCGGGTGTCTTACGCCCTGGTGCTGCAGATCACCGACGGCGTGAAGGTGGGCGACCGCTTCGTCAACCCCTGACGTGGCCGGCCCCGCCCGCATGACCGACGCCGAACTGGGCGCCTGGCTGCGGCTGACGCTCACCCCCGGGGTGGGCAACGGCACCGCGCGCAAGTTGCTGGCCGCTTTCGGCAGCCCCGAAGGCGTCTTCCAGCAGCCGCCCGACGCCTGGTCCACCGTGGTGGGGCCGCGCCTGGCCACCGCCCTGGCCAGCCCGCCAGAAGGCTGGCGCGAACTGTGCCAGCGCACCCGCGACTGGCTGGCGGCCGATGGCCGGCACCACCTGCTGGCCCTGGGCGATGCCGACTACCCCGCCGACCTGCTGCAGACCGCCGACCCCCCGCTGCTGCTCCACCTGCTGGGCCAACGCAGTGCGTTGGCGCACCCGCACAAGCTGGCGATCGTCGGCAGCCGCAACCCCACCCCGCAAGGCGCCGAAAACGCCGCCCGCTTCGCCCAGACCCTGGCCACCCAGGGGCTGTGCGTGGTGTCGGGCCTGGCGCTGGGGGTGGACGGCGCCGCCCACCAGGGCGCGCTGGACGGCGGCGGCCCCACCCTGGCGGTGGTCGGCACCGGGCTCGACCGGGTGTACCCGAAACGCCACCTGGCGCTGGCGCACCGCATCGCCGACCAGGGCGCGCTGCTCAGCGAGTACCCGCTGGGCACGCCGCCGCTGTCGCCCAACTTCCCCAAGCGCAACCGCCTGATCGCGGGGCTGTCGCAGGGCACACTGGTGGTGGAGGCGGCGCTGCAGTCGGGCTCGCTGATCACCGCGCAACTGGCCACCGAAATGGGGCGCGAGGTGTTCGCCATTCCCGGCTCCATCCACGCGCCACAGTCGCGCGGCTGCCATGCGCTGATCCGGCAAGGGGCCAAACTGGTGGAATCGGCGCAAGACATTCTGGAAGACCTGCACCTGGCCCCGGCAGCCCGCGCGGCCACGCCCGCGGCCCCGCCGGACAGCCCCAGCGACCCCTTGCTGGAGGCGCTGGGCTTCGACCCGGTGGGGCTGGACGCGCTGCAGGCCCGCACCGGGCTGGACACCCCCACCCTGCAGGCCGAACTGCTGGGCTGGGAATTGGAAGGCCGGGTGCATCGCCTGCCCGGCGGGCTGTTCCAGCGCGTCGGTCTGGGCTGAACGGAAGGGTCAGCCCAGCAGGCGCTCGGGGTTGGCCTGCAACTTGTCCAACGCCTGGCGGGTGGCCTGGGTGGTCAGGGGCTCGGTCTGGGCGGCGCGCAGCAGGCCGGCCTTGAGGTAGTGCGCCACCCGGCCCTGCTCCAGCAGGAAGCCGTGCTGGGTGGCGGTGACGAACAGGAACAGCTGCCGACGCGGGCTCTGCCAGGCCAGTTGCACCACCACCGGCTGGCCGTTGTGCTCCAGCCGGTACCAGCTGCCCAACGGCAGCGCGGCGGCCCAGGCCAGCAGGTGTTTGGGGGCCGGGTTGTCCGGGTTGGCCAGCACGGTGATGCGGCTGGCGTCCTCGCCGGTGACCAGTTCCAGGCTCTCCCGGCTCAGCGGCACCGGCTCGGCGTCGCCATCGCCGTCGGTCAGCACCGCCTCCAGGTGGCCCAGTTGGGCGGTGAAGCCGGCCAGCCAGTCCGGGTCGATGGCGGCGGAGCGCGACAGGAAGGCCGCCGCCAGGGCGTCGCTGACGGGCTGCAGTGCCACCTCCTGCTGCGCCGCGTCCAGCCCCAACAGGGCCAGGCCCTCGCGCAGCTGGGCCATCAGCGCCGGCACCCGGGCGATCACCTGCGCCCGTTCGTGCCGGGTCGGCTTGGTGGCGGCGGCCCACAACAGGTCGGCAGCCAGCTGGCGCACCTGGACCGCCTGCGCGTGCTGCGCGCCGTGGACCACCGCGGCCTGGGCCATCACCTCCACCCAGGTGTGGAAAAAAAAGTCGCGCAAGCCCTCGTGCACCGGGGCCGTGCCCAGCAGACGCCGCAGCTCCAGGGTGTACTGCACCGTCAGGGCGCCCTTGCGTTCGAGCTGCCCGGCCAGGTCGGTGACGCGCTGCAAGGGCTCGGTCGGGCGCAAGGCACGGCCCAGAAAGGCCTGGAACTCCTGCAGCATCAGCTCGAACACGCGGCGCCCGGTTTCCGGGTACTGCTCCACCACCTGCACGATGCGCTTGATCTCGGCTTCCAGCGCCGACAGCGGCACACTGGGGTCGAAGCCGAGCACGCAGGCGCCCATGCGGTCGATCAGCACCCGGGCCGGGTGGGCCTCGTCGCGCAGGAAACTGGCGTCGCTCAGGGCATGGCGCAGCACCGGCATCTGCAGCCGGGCGAACCAGACCCGGATGCTGGCGGGAATACGGTCCTCGCTGAGGATGCCGTCGAAAATCAGCGCCACCAGCTCGATCAGGGCCTTTTCTTCGTCGGACCGGGCGGCCTGCTTGAGCGCCCGGGCCTGGGCTTTGGCGCCTGCGGCGCCGGCCTCCAGGCTGCTCCAGTCCACCGGCGGCAGGGCCACCGCGCCCAGCCAGGCCGGCGGAGCCACGGCGGCGGGGCTGCCGGCGGCCGCGGTGGTGGACGGCGACCCCGCCGAGGCCGGGCCGGGCGCGCCCGCCGTGGCGGGCAGGTAACGCGCGGTGAACCCGGGCACGCGCTCGGCCATGAACCGGCTCAGGCGCTGGGCCACCACCTGCCGGCCATCGACCGGCGCGTCGGGCACCGCGCCCGCCAGCCCGGGGGCCGGCCCCGGCTCCAGCGGCGCGCCGCCCGACGCGGTGCGCAGGGGCACCACATGGGTCAACCCCCCGTAGCCACTGGGTCTGAAGCCGGTGGCGGCGAAACCACCCGGCCGGCTCGGCACCCCGGTGGGGGCGGCGGCAGCCGGCGGCGTGGCCGCCCCGGCGCGCCCGCTGCGTTTGACCAGGTCGCGCAGGTCGATCTGCGGCAGCACCCCGCGCGACAGCAGGAAGCGGTTGGCCTCGTCGTAGCCAGCCGCGACCACCTTGGCGACCAATTTGTGCAGCAGGGCCTGGTTGTGCTGCCAGTCGCCACGGGTCAGGCCGGCGTCCAGCCAGGCGTCCACCAGCGCCTGCATCACGTTCAGGGCCAGCACCGGGTCGCGCTTGTCGAGTTCGTCGGTCAGTTCCAGATGCTGCAGCCGCAGGCGCAGCTCGTTCAAGGCTTCGTGGCCGTTGTCCACCGCCACCAGGGCGGCCCGGGCCGCGAGGATCTGGCTCTCCACCGCCTCCTCGGCCACCAGGCTGAGCGGGTTGCCACCCGTGCCGCCGGGCACGGCGGGCGTGGCCGGCCGCAGCGACTGGGACCAGCGCGACTTGGCCTGCGCCAGCCATGCCGGCCCCAGGGTTTGCAGCCGTACACGGCTGTCCTGCAGGCGCTGGCTCGCCTCGCTGTACACCGCTTCGCCGATGCGCTCCTGCAGGTCGTCCAGCAGACGCTGCAGCACCTGCGGCAGGTCGTCGATCAGGTGGCGCACGAACACCTGGCGGGCCTGGGCGGCCAGGGCAGGCGTTGCGGCCGGGGGCGGGTTCATGGGTGAGAGTATGCCAGCGGGCAAGGGGACACCGGGCCGCCGCGGGCGCGCATCAGACCGCCGCGCCGGCGTTCGGGTCGTCCGGGTCTTCGGCCTTCTTGGTGGGCTTGATCAGGTCCTCGCGGCGGATGCCCAGCCACATCGCCATGCCGGTGGCGACGAACACCGACGAGTAGATGCCGAACATGATGCCGATGGTCAGCGCCATCGCGAAATAATGCAGCGTGGGGCCACCAAAGAGCAGCATGGAGAGCACCATCACCTCGGTCGAACCGTGGGTGATGATGGTGCGGCTCATGGTGGAGGTGATGGCACGGTCGATCACCTCGCGCGTGCCCATCTTGCGCTGGCGCTTGAAGGTTTCGCGGATGCGGTCGAACACCACCACCGACTCGTTGACCGAATAGCCCAGCACCGCCAGCACCGCCGCCAGCACCGCCAGCGAGAACTCCCACTGGAAGAAGGCGAAGAAGCCCAGGATGATGACCACGTCGTGCAGGTTGGCGACGATGGCCGCCACCGCGTACTTCCACTCGAAGCGGAAGGCCAAGTACACCATGATGCCCAGGATCACGAAAGCCAAGGCCTTGACACCGTCTTCGGCCAGTTCCTTGCCCACCTGCGGCCCGACGAACTCGGTGCGGCGCAACTGCACCGTCGGGTCCTGCGCCTGCAGGGCGGCCAGGATGGCCTCGCTCTGCTGGCCCGAGGACTGCCCGGCCTGCAGCGGCAGGCGCATCATCACGTCGCGCGAGGTGCCGAAGTTCTGCACCGGCACCTCGGCGTAGCCCAGGTCGGCCACCACCTTGCGCACGGCCGCCAGGTCGGCCGGCTGTTCGTAGGCCACCTCCAGCACCGTGCCACCGGTGAACTCCACCGACAGGTTCAGGCCCCGGGTGACCAGGAAGAACACCGCCGCCAGAAAGGTGACGAAGGAAATGGCGTTCAGCAGCAGCGCGTGCCGCATGAACGGGATGTCTTTCTTGATGCGGAAAAATTCCATGGTCTCGCTTCCCGTTCAGTCCTTGGCCAGGGTTTTGTGGCCCTCGGTCCACACCGTGCCGATGGACACGCGCTTGAGCTTCTTCTGCCGCCCGTACCAGACGTTGACCAGCCCGCGCGAGAAGAACACCGCCGAGAACATGCTGGTGAGGATGCCCAGACAGTGCACCACCGCAAAACCGCGCACCGGGCCGGACCCGAAGGCCAGCAGCGCCAGGCCCGCCAGCAGCGAGGTGATGTTGGAGTCGAGGATGGTGCCCCAGGCGTGGTCGTAGCCGGCGTTGATGGCGGTCTGCGGCGCCGCGCCGTTGCGCAATTCCTCGCGCACCCGCTCGTTGATCAGCACGTTGGCGTCGATGGCCATGCCCAGCGCCAGCGCCATGGCGGCCATGCCGGGCAGGGTCAGGGTGGCCTGCAGCATGGACAGCACGGCCACCAGCAACATCAGGTTGAACGCCAGCGCCAGGCTGGAGAACACGCCGAACATCAGGTAGTACGCGCACATGAACACCACCACCACGATGAAACCCCAGGTGACGCTGTTGAAGCCCATCTGGATGTTGTCCGCCCCGAGGCTGGGGCCGATGGTGCGTTCTTCCACGATGTCCATCGGCGCGGCCAGCGAGCCGGCGCGCAGCAGCAGCGCGGTGTCGTTGGCCTCGACCGTGGTCATGCGGCCCGAAATCTGCACGCGACCGCCGCCGATCTCGGTGCGGATGACCGGCGCCGTCACCACCTCGCCCTTGCCCTTCTCAAACAGCAGGATGGCCATGCGCTTGCCCACGTTCTCCCGCGTCACGTCGCGGAAGATGCGCGCGCCCTTGGCGTCCAGCGTCAGGTGCACCGCGGCCTCCTGACTCTGGCTGTCGAAGCCGGCCTGGGCGTCGGTCAGGTTTTCGCCGGTCAGGAGCACCTCGCGCTTGACGATGACGGCCTGGCCGTTGCGGTCCAGGTAGCGTTCGGCGCCGAAGGGCACTGGGGCGTTGCCGCGCTCGGCCGACAGGCCTTCGGGGCTTTCGTCCACCAGGCGCACCTCGAGCGTGGCGGTGCGGCCCAGGATATCTTTGGCCTTGGCCGTGTCCTGCACGCCGGGCAGCTGCACCACGATGCGGTCCAGTCCCTGCTGCTGGATCACCGGCTCGGCCACGCCCAGCTCGTTGATGCGGTTGTTCAGGGTGGTGATGTTCTGCTTGAGCGCTTGTTCCTGGATGCGACGGGCGGCTTCCGGGCGCAGGGTCGCGCTCAGCTTCAGCTCGGGCGCGCCGGCCGGGGCCTCGGTCAACAGCAGGTCGGGGAACTGCGCCTCGATCAGGTTGCGGGCGGCGGCCTGGGTCTCGGCGTCGCGAAAGCGCAGCTCCACCGCCTGGCCTTCGCGCCGGATGCCGCCGTGGCGGATGTTCTTGTCGCGCAACGCGGTGCGCAGGTCGCTGGCGATGACCTCGGCGCGCTTGTCCAGCGCACCCGGCATGTCCACCTGCAGCAGGAAGTGCACCCCGCCCCGCAAGTCCAGCCCCAGGTACATGGGCAGGGCGTTGAGGGACTGCAGCCAGGCCGGGGTGCGCGGCAGCAGGTTCAGCGCCACCACGTGCGACGGGTCGGCCGGGTCGGTGTTGAAGGCGCGGTCGATCGCGTCGCGCGCCTGGATCTGGGTGTCGGTGGAGTCGAAGCGGGCCTTGACCGACTGGCCGTCGAACTGGACCGCGGCCGGCACGATGTTCTGGGTCGCCAGGGCGGCTTCCACCCGGGTCACGGTGGTGGCATCGACCTTGACCGTGGCCTTGCCCGCCGAGACCTGCACCGCCGGCGCCTCGCCAAAGAAGTTGGGCAAGGTGTAGAGGGTGGCGATGATCAGCGCGACCACGATGGTCACGTACTTCCACAAGGGGTAACGGTTCATGCGGGAAGGCTCCGGTGACAAGCCAAGGCGTGCTCAAAAACCAAACGGCCGGGCCAGGGGCCCAGCCGGTCGGATGCCCGTGGGGGCGCGGAATTACTTGAGGGTGCCCTTGGGCAGCACTTGCACCACGGCGGTGCGCTGCAGTTGGACTTCCACGCCGTCGGCCAGTTCCACGCCGATGTAGGTTTCACCGACCTTGGCCACCTTGCCCAGCAGACCACCGGCGGTGACCACCTCGTCGCCTTTGGCCAGGGCCTCGACCATGGCCTTGTGCTCCTTCTGGCGTTTCATCTGCGGGCGGATCATGACGAAGTACAGCACCACGAACATGAGCACCAGCGGCAACATGCTCATCAGGGTGGAGGTGGTGTCGCCACCGGCGGCTTGGGCGTAAGCGTTGGAAATGAACACGTGGAATCGTCCTGTGGTGTGGGTTCTGAAGACGCCCGCCCAAGGGCGAACGTCGGCAACCGGCCATTTTAATCGCGGGCGCCCGGGGCCGCTGCGGCGCGGGCGGGTGGCCTCAGTTCGGGTGGGCCTCGGCCACGTCGGGCACCGGCTTGACGCGCACCGCCCACAGCACCCCCGCCACCAGCAGGCCGATGCCGGCCAGCGTCAGCGGCGCGGGCCAGGCGCCGCGCCAGGCGAAGGCGTAGGCCAGCGCGGCCAGGGTTTCAAAGACGATGAGCTGACCCGCCACGGCGGTGGGCAGGCGCTGGCTGGCCTCGTTCCAGCACAGCGTGCCCAGCCAGGAGGCGAGCAGACCCACCGCCACCATCAGGCCCACGAAATAGCCGGCGCGCGGCCCGAAGGGCATGGGAAAACCGTCGCCACCCACGGCCATGCCGCCCCACACCAGCGCGTAACCGGCCAGCGCCAGCGGCAGCGTGGCCAGGCCCTGGGCGGTGGCCCAGGTGCGCGGGCTGCGGCCGGGGTGGTCGCGCAGCCAGTCGGCGTTGCGCAGCGGGTACCAGGTCCAGCAGGCCACCGCCCCCACGCCCAGCACCGCGCCCCAGGCGTAGCCGGCCACATCGGGCGCGTCCTGCGCCAGCAGCGCGGCCAGCTCCACCTGGTTGACCAGGGCGATGCCCAGCCCGATCAGCGCCAGCGATGGCGCCAGCCGGCTCCAGGGCAGGCGGCCATCGCGCCGGGCGTTGCGGCGGTTGGCCACCACCGCGATGACGACCGGCAAGGTGCCGATGAGCACGGTGGACAGCGGCCCGCCGGTGCGCTGGATGGAACTGGCCAGCAGCAGGTAGTACAGCAGGTTGCCGACGGCGGCGAGCTTGAGCGCTTCGAGCCAGTCGGCGCGGCCGAGCTGGCGCAGGCCGCGGCGGTCCAGCCAGGCCAGCGGCAGGCACAGCAGGCCAAAGGCCAGGTAACGCGCCACCGACTGCAGGCTGGCCGGGTAGTCCGGCAGCATCAGCGGCGCGACAAACACCAGCCCCCACAGCAGGCCGGCGGCCAGCGCGAAGGCCACGCCAGAACCCAGTGCCCCCATCACGCGCGCCGCCCCGGGGGCGGGGCGGCGTCCCACGCCTCGGCCCAGGCCGCCGCAAACGCCGGGGTGCCACACAGGGTCAAAATCAGCGTGTGGCGTGCGCCCCCCGTCGGTGGCTTGGGCACGGTCAGGCGGCCGTCCGCCGGGTCGAAGTGCGCTGGCAGGTCTGCCCCACCGTCGTCGCTGGCCTGCAACTGGCAGTCCCACTCGGCGCCGTCGTCCAGGGCGCCGGGGCCGGGCGGAAACGCCCGGTGCGCCCAGGCCAGCACGGCCGCCACCTCGGCCAGCAGCGCCGTCCAGTGCGGCGCCGTCACCGAAGCCATGGCCTCCAGGGTGCAGCGCCCCTCGGTGTCCTCACTCAAATCGAATTCCAGGTATTGCAATGGCCGGTCCCACCTCAAAACAGTCCGCCGGGTCGGGCCGGCGCGCCCGATTGTGATCGAGAACGCCGTGCCGGCCCGGCCGCGTCAGGCGCGCTGGCGCTGGCCGGCTTCGCCGGGCGCCTGGTCGGACGGGGCGGCCCGCCACTCCGCCAGCAGCCCGGTCCAGCGCGGACGGGCCGCGGCCAGGTGGCGGGCCTTGACGTGGCCAAAGCCCTTGACCTGCTCGGGCCAAGCCGCGATCTGCAGCGCCAGCGCGTGCTTGTCCGGCGTCAGGCCAGCCATCACTTCTTCCAGCGCGTCCAGGTACTCGCCGATCAGGGCGCGCTCGGTGCGCCGTTCCTCGGTGCGACCGAAGGGGTCGAAGGCGGTGCCGCGCAGGCCCTTGAGCCGCGCCAGCAGGCGGAAGGCGCCCTGCATCCAGGGCCCGAAGGCCTGCTTGACCGCGCGGCCCTGGGCGTCGTGGCGGGCCCACAGCGGCGGCGCCAGGTGGAAGCGCAGGCGGTAGTCGCCCTCGAACTGGCCCGCCAGTTTGTCCTGGAAATGGCCGTCGGTGTACAGGCGCGCCACCTCGTACTCGTCCTTGTAAGCCATGAGCCGGAACAGCTGGCTCGCCACGGTCTCGGCCAGGGCAGACGACGGGCCGGCGCCCAGCGCCGCGCGTTCGGCCTGCTGCACCCGGCGCACCGCCGCCTCGTAGCGCTGGGCGTAGGCGGCGTTCTGGTAGTCGGTCAGGAAGGCGACGCGGCGGCGCAACAGGGTGTCCAGCGTCTCGCGCGGCTTGAACACCACCACCTGCCCGGGCGACAGCAGCGCCTTGACCCGCGCCCCATCGTGCGCGGCCTGGCGCCCCCACTCGAAGGCGGCCTGGTTCTGGGCCACCGCCACCCCGTTCAGGGCCATGGCGCGCAGCAGGGACTCGCGGCGCAGCGGAATCCAGCCCTTTTGCCAGGCGTAGCCCAACACCACCGGGTTGACGTAGAGGCTGTCGCCCAGCAGGGTGGTGGCCAGGGCGTCGGCATCGAAGGCGCCCACGGCGTCGGCCCCCACCGCCTGCGTCAGCGTGGTCAGGCAGCGCTCGGCCGGGTTCTGCCAGGCGCCGTCGGTCACAAAGGCCGCGGTCGGGGCGGCGTGGCTGTTGAGCGCCACGCGCGAGCGGCCGGCGCGCAGGCGCAGCACCGTTTCCTTGCCCGCGGCGACGATGGGGTCACAGCCCAGCACCAGGTCGGCGCCGGCCATGCCGACGCGGGTGGTGCGGATGTCGTCTGGCCGGTCGGCGATGAGCACGTGGCTCCAGGTGGCGCCACCCTTTTGCGCCAGCCCGGCCGCGTCCTGGGTGACGATGCCCTTGCCCTCCAGGTGCGCGGCCACGCCCAGCAACTGGCCGACGGTGATGACGCCGGTGCCGCCCACGCCCGCCACCACGATGCCGTAGGCCTGGGCCGTGGCCGGCAGGCGCGGTTCGGGCAAGGGGCCGAGCGAGTCCAGCGGCGGCACCGTGGCGGCGGCCTTTTTCTTCAGCCGCCCGCCTTCGACCGTGACGAAACTGGGGCAAAAGCCCTTGAGGCAGCTCAGGTCCTTGTTGCAGCTGCTCTGGTTGATGGTGCGCTTGCGGCCGAATTCGGTCTCCAGCGGCTCCACGCTCAGGCAGTTGCTCTGCACGCCGCAGTCGCCGCAGCCCTCGCACACCGCCTCGTTGATGACGACGCGCGTGGCCGGGTCCGCCAGCGTGCCGCGCTTGCGCCGGCGGCGCTTTTCGGTGGCGCAGGTCTGGTCGTAGACGATGACGGTGGTGCCGGGGATCTCGCGGCACTCGCGCTGCACCGCGTCCAGCGTGTCGCGGTGCACCACGGCCACGCCCTCGGGCAGCGTCAGCGTCACGCCGCCCACGGTGGTGTGGTGGGCACCGTGGTACTTCTCGGGCTCGTCCGTCACCACCGTGACCCGGGCCACGCCCTCGGCGCGCAGGCTGTGCGCCATCTGCAGCACGCTGTGGCCCTCGGGCCGCTCGCCCACCGGCTGGCCGCCGGTCATGGCCACGGCGTCGTTGTACAGCAGCTTGTAGGTGATGTTGACGCCCGCGGCGATGCTCTGGCGGATGGCCAACAGCCCGCTGTGGAAGTAGGTGCCGTCGCCCAGGTTGGCGAACACATGCTTCTCCGTGCTGAAGGGCTGCTGCCCGACCCAGGGCACGCCCTCGCCGCCCATCTGGGTGAAACCTTCGGTGGCGCGGTCCATCCAGATCGTCATGAAATGGCAGCCGATGCCGGCCATGGCGCGCGAGCCCTCGGGCACCCGGGTGCTGGTGTTGTGCGGGCAACCCGAGCAGAACCAGGGCTGGCGCTCGGCCATGGGGGTCTGCGCGTTCAGCACCTGCATCGAACGCTCCTTGGCGTCCAGGATGGCCAGCTGGGCGTCCACGCGGGCCGCCACGTCGCTTCCGTCGGGCAGGATGCCACGTTTCTTCAGCCGCCGCGCCAAGGCGCGCGCGATGATCGCCGGCGACAGATCGGCGTTGGCGCGCAGCAGCGTGTGGGCGCTGGGGTTGGGCATGGACCACTCGCCACCGCTGTGGTCGCCGCCCACCTCGTCGAACTTGCCCAGCACGTCGGGGCGCACGTCTGAACGCCAGTTGTACAGCTCCTCCTTGAGCTGGTATTCGATGACCTGGCGCTTTTCCTCCACCACCAGGATTTCGCGCAGCCCGGTGGCGAACTCGCGCGTGGTCTGCGCCTCCAGCGGCCAGACCACCGCCAGCTTGTGCAGGCGGATGCCGAGCTGGCGGCAGGTGGCGTCGTCCAGCCCCAGGTCGGCCAGGGCCTGGCGCGTGTCGTTGTAGGCCTTGCCGCTGGCGATGACGCCGTAGCGGTCGTTCGGCCCTTCGATCACGTTGTGGTTCAGCCGGTTGGCGCGCACGTAGGCCAGGGCGGCGTACCACTTGTGGTCCATCAGCCGCGCCTCTTGCTCCAGCGCGGTGTCGGGCCAGCGGATGTGCAGCCCCCCCGGCGGCATGTCGAATTCGGGGAGCACGATCTGCACCCGCTGCGGGTCCACCTCAGCGGTGGCGCTGGACTCGACGATTTCCTGGATGGTCTTCATGCCGGCCCAGACGCCGGCGAAGCGGCTCAGGGCCCAGGCGTGCAGACCGAGGTCGAGGATCTCCTGCACGCTGGCCGGGAAAAACACCGGCAAGCCACAGGCCTTGAAGATGTGGTCGCTCTGGTGCGCGGCGGTGGAGCTTTTGGCCACGTGGTCGTCGCCGGCCACGGCGATGACGCCGCCCCAGGGCGTGGTGCCGGCCATGTTGGCGTGCTTGAACACATCGGAACAGCGGTCCACGCCCGGACCCTTGCCGTACCAGAGGCCGAACACTCCGTCGAACTTGTTCGAGCCGGCCGGGGCAAAGCCCAACTGCTGCGTGCCCCACAGGGCGGTGGCGGCCAGCTCCTCGTTGACCCCGGGCTGGAACACGATGTGCTGCGCCTGCAGGTGCGCCCGCGCCTTCCACAGCGCCTGGTCGTAGCCGCCCAGCGGCGAGCCGCGGTAGCCGCTGATGAAGCCCGCCGTGTTCTTGCCCACCAGGGCATCGCGCTGGCGCTGCAGCATGGGCAACTTCACCAGGGCCTGCACGCCGCTCATGAAGGCGCGGCCGTGGTCCAGGGTGTATTTGTCGTCGAGGGTGACGGTCTCGAGCGCGCGGCGCAGGGGCTCGGGCAAAGGGGCGTTCATGTCTGTCTCCGGTGGTTGTGATCGGCCGGCTGGGCCGTGCGCGCGGCCACCCCGGGGCGGTCCGCCGGGCGCTGCACGGGATCGCCGTCGCACCGCCCCCAACGCCCAGACAGTGTAGGCCGGGTGGCGGGGAATGTCTTTGCTTTTCACGCCCCGCCACCCCCATCAAAAGAAAGGTTCTTTCTTAAAATAGACAACCATGGAAACACTCGACAAGTTCGACCTGGCCATCCTGCAACACCTGCAGGCCGACGGCCGGCTCACCAACACCGAACTGGCGCAGCGCGTCGGCCTGTCGGCGGCGCCCTGCTGGCGCCGGGTGCGCGCGCTGGAAGAGGCCGGCTACATCACCGGCTACCGCGCGGTGCTGGACCGGCGCAAGATCGGCCTGGGCGTGCTGGCCTTCGTGCGGCTGGACGCCGAACGCAACACCGGCGACGCCACCCGGGTGCTGGAGGCGGCAATCCGCGAGCTGCCCGAGGTCATCGCCTGCCACTACATCAGTGGCAACGGCACCTTCGAGCTGCAGGTGGTGGCCGCCGACCTGGACGGTTTTTCGCGCTTTGCGCTGCAGCGGCTGATCCACCTGCCCAACGTGAAAGACCTGCACACCAGCTTCTCGCTGGGCGAGGTCAAGGGGGCCGGCGCCCTGCCCCTGAGCCACCTGGCGCCCTGAAACCCCGCCCGCCCCGCGGGCACCCCCAAACGGCGCGGGCGCGACTGCTACAGTACGCCTACTTTTTTCTCACCCCATGGTGTTGCCGATCCGCCCGCTGCTGCTCAACCTGCTGACTGCCCTCGCCTACGCGGGCAGCGGCTGGGCGTCGCTGCAGGCCAGCATCCCGCCGCACTACATCGCCATTATCTTCGTCGCCTCGGGCATTGCCCTGGGCGCGGTGCTGACCGGCGGCGCCCGGCTGCTGCCCGGGGTGGCCCTGGGGGCGCTGGGGGTGCAGCTGCTGGCGCACAGCCAGTCCGGCGCCCTGGGCTGGACCTGGACCCTGGTGGTCACGCCACTGGGCGCGGCCCTGATGGCCTGGGCCACCGCCTGGGCGGTGCGGCGCTGGGTCGGCTACCCCTCGGCGCTGGACCGGCCGCAGCAAGCGGTGCTGATGTGTTTTGCCATCATCCCGGCGGGCACGGCCATCAACGCCAGCCTGTCGGTGCCCTTCCTGGTGCTCGATGGCGTGGTGCCCCCCGGCGAAGCGCTGTTCAGCTGGTGGACCTGGTGGCTGGCCGACACCCTGGGCGCGGTGCTGTTCACGCCACTGGTGCTGGTGCTGTTTGGCCAGCCGGCCGACGCCTGGCGCCCCCGGCTGCGCACCGTGGCGCTGCCCATGCTGGTGGCGCTGGCCCTGGTGGCCGGCATGCTGCAACTGCTCAACGCCAACCAGCAGCGCAACCTGGACGAACAGTTCGCCAAGGCCGGCCAGGACCTCGCACTGCGGCTGCAGCGCCGCTTCGACGCCCAGATCGACAGCGTGGAAGCCATCGCCAAGCTGATGGAGCTGACGCCCCAGATGGACCAGGCCACCTTCGAGTCGGCCACGCGGCTCTGGCTGCAGCGCTACCCCGGCACCCAGAACTACGGCTGGAGCCCCCACGTCACCGACGCCCAGCGCTGGCAGTACGAGCAGGTGGTGCCGGGCATCAACATCCTGGGGCGCGACGCCCTGGGCCAGACCTCGCTGGCGCCGCGCGCGGCCAGCTACCTGCCCATCACCTGGGTGGTGCCGCTGACCACCAACCTGGCGGTGCGCGGCCTGGACGTGAGCGTGCTGCCCGCCACCGGCGCCACGGTGCGCGCCACCCTGGCCAGCGGCCGCCCGGAGGTGACCGAAGGCCTGCGCCTGGTGCAGGAGTCGGGCGAACAGCGCGCCGTGGTGGCCTACCTGCGGGTGCGCCAGCCCGACGGCGAACCCAAAGGGGTGGTGTCGGCGGTGTTCCGCATGGACGACGTGCTGGGTGCGGTGCTGGGCACCTTTGCCCCGAACAGCCTGACGCTGTGCCTGGTGGACAACCAGGCCGCCACCCACAACCGCCGCCTGTCGGGCCCGGCCGGCTGCGACGTGGACGCGGCCCAGCGGGCGCACCGGGACCGCTGGCGCGAAGGCTGGCCGCTGCGCTTCGCGGCGCGCGACTGGACGCTGTACGTGCAGGCGGACGCCGGTTTCTGGGCCAGCCACGCGCTGCACAGCACCTGGATCTCCACCGCCGCCGGCCTGATCGCCGTGTCCATGCTGGGCACCTTCCTCATCGTCATCACCGGCCAGGGCCGCCGCACCGCCCAGCTGGTGCTGGAGCGCACCCACGAACTGGCCCACAGCAACGCCAGCCTGATGCAGCTGGCCCACTTCGACGCCCTGACCGGCTTGGCCAACCGCACCTTCTGGACCGAACAGGCCCAGGCCACGCTGGCCGCGGCGCAGCAGAACGGCAAGCACGTGGCGGTGCTGTTCCTCGACCTGGACCGTTTCAAGCACGTCAACGACAGCCTGGGCCACACCCAGGGCGACGAACTGCTGGTCACGGTGAGCGCGCGCATCCAGGCCTGCCTGCGCGCGCGCGACGTGCTGGCCCGCCTGGGTGGCGACGAATTCGTGGCGCTGCTGCCCTGGGTGCGCGGCCGCGACGGCGCCGCCACCGTGGCGCGCAAGGTGGCGCAGGCGCTGTCCGAGCCCATCGTGCTCGACCGCATGCAGGTCACCGTCACCGCCAGCGTGGGCGTGGCGCTCTACCCGGACCACGGCGAGTCGGTGGACGCGCTGCTGCGCCACGCCGACACCGCCATGTACGCGGCCAAGGCCGCTGGGCGCAACCAGTGGCGCTTTTTCGAGCCCGCCATGCACGCCCACGTCTCGCGCCGCCTGGCGCTGGAGTCGGCGCTGCGGCTGGCGCTGGAAACCGGGTCGCCCGAACTCTACGTGGCCTACCAGCCCCAGGTGAACGCCGCCGGCCGGGTGGTGGGGCTGGAGGCGCTGCTGCGCTGGCAGCACCCGGAACTGGGTGCGGTGTCGCCGCAGGAATTCATCACCGTGGCCGAGGAGTCGGGCGTGATCGAATCGCTGGGCCACTGGCTGCTGACCCAGGTCTGCCGCCAGATCCAGGCCTGGGCCGACGGCCCGGCGGCGCAGGACTTCGCGGGCCTGACGGTGGCGGTCAACGTGTCGGCGCTGGAATTTGGCCGGCCGCACTTTCTGGACCACCTGCGCGATGCGCTGGCACAGATGCAGCAGCCCGCCGGCCGGCTGGAGCTGGAGATCACCGAAAGCCTGCTGGTCCACGCCGGCCCCGAGCTGAACGAACGCATGCGCGAGCTGACCGACCTGGGCATCGGCTTGAGCCTGGACGACTTCGGCACCGGCTACTCCAGCCTGGGCTACCTCAAGCGGCTGCCCCTGAGCAAGCTGAAGATCGACCGGTCCTTCGTCCAGGGCATCCCCAGCGACCCGGAAGACGAGGCCATCATCCGCGCCACCCTGTCGATGGCGCACGACCTGGGCCTGGTGGTGGTGGCCGAAGGGGTGGAAACCGTGGCGCAGCGCGACTTCCTGCTGGCCCACGGCTGCGACATGCTCCAGGGGTGGCTCTACGCCCGCGCCCTGACGCCGCCCGCGCTGGAAGCCTGGCTGCAGCAACAGGGCTGAACCCGGCCGCGGCGGCCGGGGCGGCGCCGGTCAGCCCAGGTGCTGGGCCAGGAAGGCCAGGGTGCGTTCGCGCGCCAGCTGCGCCGAGGGCGCGTGGTGGCTGCCGCGCTGGTCGCAGTTGAAGCCGTGGTGCGCCGGGTAGGTGTGCACCGTGACCTCGGGGTGGCGGGCGCGGAAGGCGGCCACCGTGTCCAGCGGAATCCAGGCGTCGTCCTCGGCGAAATGGGCCAGCACCGGGCAGCGCGGGGTGCGCGCGGCCTCGTCCGGCGTGGTCATGCCGCCGCCGTAGTACGGCACGGCGGCGGTCACACCCTGCAGCAAGCAGGCGCTGCGCCAGGTCAGCAGGCCGCCCCAGCAGTAACCCACCACGGCCACCCGGCCACCGCCCAGGCCGGCGGCGTGGTCCACCGCGGCCTGGAGGTCGGCCATCACGCCGGGGGCGGGCAAGGCCTCCACCGCCGTCTTGTGGGCAAAACCGGTCTGCATGTCGGCGTCGGTGTAGCCCAGTTCCACCCCGGGCTGCACCCGGTGGAAGGTGGACGGGGCCACCACCACGTAACCGGCGGCAGCGTAGCCGTCGGCCACCGAGCGGATGTGGGCATTGACGCCAAAAATCTCCTGCAGCACCACCACCGCGCCACGCGGCGCGCCGGCGGGCTGGGCCACATAGGCGGGGAACACAAAGCCGTCGGCGGCGGTCAGGTCGACAAAAGCACCCATGGTGTCGGACTCCTCTTGGTGTGTGGGGGGCAAAAAAAACAGCGCACAGCGTAGCGCAAATGCCCCCGAAAATCGCGGTCATGGACCTCAAACCCCTCATCACCCTGCTGGCCATCGTCAACCCGCTGGCCATCGTGCCGTTTTTCATCCACTACACGGTGGGGTTTTCCAACGCCCAGCGCCGGCGCACGGTGCTCATCTCGTCGGTCAGCGCCTTCGCGGTGATCGCCGCGTCGGCCCTGCTGGGCCTGCAGATCCTGGATTTTTTCAGCATCTCGTTGGCCAGTTTCCAGGTCGGCGGGGGCATGCTGCTGCTGAGCTCGGCGCTGGCCATGCTCAACGCCCAACCGGCCGAGGCCAAGACCAACCAGGACGAGGTGGACGACGCCTCCTCGCGCGCCTCGATCGCGGTGGTGCCGCTGACGATTCCGCTGCTGACCGGGCCGGCCACCATGTCCACCGTGGTGATTTACGCCGACCGCGCCATCACCTTCTGGCAGCACGCGGCGCTGGTGGGCTACGGCCTGGTGGTGGCGCTGGCCACGGCGGTGTGCTTCACCCTGGCCGAGCCGATCGCGCGGGTGCTGGGCAAAACCGGCATCAACGTGATGACGCGGCTGATGGGCCTGATCCTGGCCGCGCTGGCGGTGGAGGTGATGGCCACCGGCCTGACCCAGCTCTTCCCCGCGCTGGCGGGCTGAGGCTCAGTCGGCGTCGGCGTCCACCGGCTTGACGAAGGTGACCGGCACCGGCGCGCGCTCCAGCATGGCCTGCGACACCGAGCCCAGCCAGGCGCTGCGCACCCGGCCCTTGCCGTGGCTGCCCATGACCACCGCCTGGCAGCCTTCGGCCTCCAGCACTTCCAGCAGCATGGCCACCACGTCGCCGGTCACCACGGCTTCGGTGTGCGGCACGTGGGCGGCCTGGGCCAGCTTCACCGCCGGGGCCAGGGTGTCGCGGCCGGCGGCGTCGGCCACCTGGGCCAGGGCGTCGGCGTCGTGCAGGGTCACCAGTTCGTACACCGACGCGGGCTCCTGCACGTTGACCAGGACCAGTTCGGTGCGCAGGCCGGCCACGGCCAGCTGCACCGCGTGGGCCACCGCGCGCATCGACAGGTCGGACCCGTCCACGGGGATCAAGAGTTTCATCGCGTCGTCTCCTTGAGGCTGTCGGCGGCCGTCGCGGTCCGCCAGGGTGTGTTGCCATCATAGACCGGCGCCGGCCCCGCGCCCAGCGTGGGCCGCCACTTGCCGCGACAATGCGCGCATGAGCACCCCCGGCTACCACCTCGTCTTTTTCTGCATGGGCAACATCTGCCGCAGCCCCACGGCGCACGGCGCTTTCCGCCAGCGCCTGCGCGCGGCCGGATTGGAGCACCGGGTGCGCGTCGATTCGGCCGGCACCCACAACCACCACCCGGGCGCCGCGCCGGACCCGCGCACCCAGGCGCACGCCCTGCGCCGGGGGCTGGACCTGTCGGACCTGCGCGCGCGGCAGTTGGTGGCGGCCGACTTCGAGGAAGCCGACCTGCTGCTGGGCATGGACTGGGACAACCTGGCCCTGGCCGAAGCCATGGCCCCGCCCACAGCCGTGCGCAAGCTGCGCCGCCTGACCGAGTTCTGCCTGCGCCACACCGACCCGGTGGTGCCCGACCCGTACTACGGCGGCGCCCGCGGCTTCGAGCAGGTGCTGGACCTGGTGGAGGACGCCTGCGACGGCCTGCTGCGCCACGTGCAGCGCGAGCTGGCCCGCCGCGAGGCCGCCGGAGGCCGGGCATGAGCGGCGCCGCCGGGCCCCTGCAAGGCGTGAAGGTGCTGGAGCTGGGCCAGCTCATCGCCGGGCCGTTCGCGGCCAAAACGCTGGGCGACTTCGGCGCCGACGTGATCAAGGTAGAGCCCCCCAGCGGCGGCGACCCGCTGCGCCAGTGGCGGTTGCTGCGCGGCGGCACCTCGGTCTGGTGGGAAGTGCAGTCGCGCAACAAGCGCTCGGTCTGCCTGGACCTGCGCACGCCCGAGGGCCAGGCCGCGGTGCGCCAGCTGGCGACCGAGGCCGACGTGCTGATCGAGAACTTCAAACCCGGCACGCTGGAGCAGTGGGGCCTGGGCTGGGACGCGCTGCACGCCCTCAACCCGAAGCTGGTGATGCTGCGCCTGTCGGGCTACGGCCAGACCGGCCCCTACGCGCACAAACCCGGCTTCGGCATCCTGGGCGAGGCCATGGGCGGGCTGCGGCACCTCACCGGGGAGCCGGGCCGGGTGCCGGTGCGCACCGGCGTGTCCATCGGCGACTCGATCGCGGCGCTGCACGGCGTCATCGGCGTGCTGATGGCGCTCTACCACCGCGCCGCCCACGGCGGCCAAGGCCAGGTGGTGGACGTGGCGCTGTACGAAAGCGTGTTCAACCTGATGGAAAGCCTGCTGCCCGAGTACGACGCCTTCGGCGTGGTGCGCGAACGCGCCGGCAGCGCCCTGCCGGGCATCGCGCCGTCCAACGCCTACCGCTGCGGCGACGGCGCCTACGTGCTGATCGGCGGCAACGGCGACAGCATCTTCAAGCGGTTGATGCAGGCCATCGGCCGCGCCGACCTGGCCGACGACCCCGACCTGGCCCGCAACGACGGCCGCGCCCGCCGCGCCGCCGAGCTGGACGCCGCCATCGAGGCCTGGACGCAGCAACGCTCGGTGGACGAGACCATCGCGGCGCTGGACGCGGCCCAGGTGCCGGTGGGCAAAATTTACACCGCCGCCGACATCGCCCACGACCCGCAGTACCTGGCGCGCGAGATGGTGGTGCCCAGCACCGCGCGCGACGGCAGCCCGCTCAAGGTGCCGGGCATCGTGCCCAAACTCAGCGCCACGCCCGGGCGGCTGCGCCACCCGGCACCGACCCTGGGCGAACACACGCCCGAGGTGCTGGCGGCCCCCGCCTGGCCCGCCCGCGACCCGCAACCCCACCCCACGCCCGACATGCCCGCCACCCACGACGACACCCTGGACCGCCTGACCAACCTCGAAATCAAGGCCAGCCTGGGCGACGACTGGCTGGAGCGCCTGAACGAGCAGGTGTACCGGCAGCAGTTGCAGATCGAACGGCTGCAGCAGGAAGTGGCCCGCCTGGCCGAACGCCAAGCCGAGGCCGCGCCGCCCGGCTTTCGCAGCCTGCGCGACGAGCTGCCGCCGCATTACTAAGCGGTGGCCACGGCCTCACACCGGGGGTTGAAACAGGGCCAGCAAGGCCAGGCAGCCGTCGGGGTCGTGCTGGAAGGCGGTGGGCCAGGACGGGGTGTTCATCAGGTGCGAAAACCCGGGCGTGGCCCGCACCGCCGGGTCGGAGAGGTTGCGGAACCCCATCGACCAGTCGGGGAACAAGCGCTGTTCGGCCTCGCCTTCCAGCAGCACCAGGGTGCGGGTGTGGCGCGGGTCGCGCTCGATGGTGTGGAACAGGCCACGCACCGCCTCGCGCTCGCCTTCCAGCAGCTGGATGAAGTCGCCGTCCCGGTACAACAGCAGGCCGGAAATGCCCAGCCGCTGGTTCTTTTCACGGGCCCGGGTCAGCAGCGCAAGCAGCGCGTCCGCGTCCAGGGGCGCGGTGGCGGCGCTGACGTACACCATGCGGTAAACCATCGTCGCAGGTCCCCGGCGCTCAGGCGCAGCTCAGGTCGGGCTCGGGCAGCGACTCCAGGCCCGGGCGGGCCAGCAGGTAGCCCTGGAACAGGGTCACGCCCATCTGGCGCAGGGTGTCCAGCTCCCCGGGCCGCTCCACCCCTTCGGCCACCACCTTGCAGCCCAGCGCCAGGCAGGTGCCGATCACCCCGCTGACGATGGCACGCCGCACCTTGTCGCGGTCGATGTCGCGGGTCAGGGCCATGTCGAGCTTGACCAGGTGCGGCTGGAAGTCGGCCAGCAGGTTCAGGCCCGAATAGCCGGCCCCGAAATCGTCGATGGCCGTCAGAAAGCCGCGCTGCTGGTAGTCCTTGATGATGCGCAGGGCGTGCGCCGGGTTCTGGATTTTTTCCGATTCGGTCAGCTCGAAAATCAGCCGTTCCGGCGGAAAACCCACCTTGTGGGCGGCGGCCAGCGTCAGGCGGATGCAGGTGGCCGGCTCGTACACCGCGTTGGGCAGGAAGTTGATGGACAAATGCGTGTCCATGCCCAGGCGCTGCGCGGTTTCTATGGCCAGCACGCGGCAGGTCTGGTCGAAGGCGTACAGGTCTTCCGGTTTGACGGCGCCCAGCACCTCGGCGGCCGAAGCGCCGTTGGCCCCACGGACCAGGGCCTCGTAGGCAAACACGGTGCGCGCATCGATGTCCACGATGGGCTGGAACGCCATCTTCAGGGGCATGGCAAAGGGCCGGGTGTCGCGGCAGTGGATGCAACCCTTCACGTCCTGGTCGGCGTCGGCAAAAAAACGGGACAAATACATCTCACCACCCCCGGCCGCCATTTCCGGCACAGCCACAACACAGCATCGACGGCCCCAACGGCACCCACAATGGGCAGACATGTCAGTTATGCAGACTGGACCATGTCCCTCGTCGGGTCAGGATACACGATATCGGGGGTTGATGGTCTGAAGGGGCACCGCCCGGGTGCAGGCCGCCTCATAATGGAGCAACACTCTGAGGGGCTCCCTTGCACGCATCCATCGACACCCACGGCCTGGCCGAACAGTACCGGCGCGGCGACCGGCTGATGCTGCTGGCCCTGCTGCTCTACGGCCTGACGGCGCTGGGCATCCTACTGGTGTTCGAGCGCCCCGGCCTGAGCCTGCCCCAGGGCGTGCTGTGGACCCTTGGCCTGGCCTTGCCGGGCCTGCTGGGCGCGGTGCTGGCCCAGGGCAGCCTGGCCTCGCGATTGGCGATGGCGTTTTCGCTGACGGCCCTGGTGGCCCTGCAGATCCAGGCCAGCGCCGGGCTGCGCGAAACCCACTTCGGCGTGTTCATCACCCTGGCGCTGCTGCTGGTGTACCTGGACTGGCGCCCCATCGTCTGGTCGGCGGCGCTGTTTGCGCTGCACCACCTGGGCTTTGACCGGCTGCAGGCCGCCGGCTGGGACCTGTACTGCCTGAGCGAGCCCGACCTGGGCCTGATCGTGGTGCACGCGGGCTACGTGGTGGCCCAGACCGCGTTCGAGGTGTACTTCGTCACCGGCCTGGCGCGCAGCGTGCGCAACAACGCCGAGGTGGCCCAGCTGGCCCAGCGCATGCAGGACCCGACCCACATCGTGCTGCGCGTCAGCGACCTGGCCGTGCAGGCCCCGCTGGCCCAGGAACTCAAGGTGGTGCTGGCCCGCACCGCCGCTGCGGTGCAAACGGTGCGCGCCGCCGCCCAGGACATCCAGACCGCCAGCGGCGAAATCGCCAACGGCAACCAGGACCTGAGCCACCGCACCGAACAGACCGCCAGCCACCTGCAACAGGCCGCCAGCAGCATGGAAGCCCTGACCCGCATGGTGCGGCAGAGCACCGAAGCGGCGCGCCAGGCCGACGGCATGGCGCGCAGCGCCGCCGAGGTCGCGGTGCGCGGCGGTGGCGTGGTCAACCAGGTGGTCAGCACCATGGACGTGATCTCCGACAGCAGCCGCCAGATCGCCGACATCATCGGGGTGATCGACGGCATCGCCTTCCAGACCAACATCCTGGCGCTGAACGCGGCGGTGGAGGCTGCGCGCGCCGGCGAACAGGGGCGCGGCTTTGCGGTGGTGGCCGGCGAGGTGCGCACCCTGGCCCAGCGCAGCGCCCAGGCGGCCAAAGAGATCAAGGACCTGATCAACGCCAGCGTGGCCAACGTGGAGGGCGGCAGCGCCCTGGTGCAGCAGGCCGGCAGCACGATGCAAGAGGTGGTCCGGAGCGTGCAGCAGGTCAGCGCCATCATCGCCGACATCAGCCACGGCTCGGTCGACCAGAGCGAGGGCCTGGCCCAGATCAGCGAAGCGGTGAACCGCCTGGACCAGATGACCCAGCAGAACGCCGCGCTGGTCGAAGAAAGCGCCGCGGCCGCCGCCAGCCTGCACGCCCAGGCCGAGCGGATGGCGCAGGCGGTCGAGGTTTTCCGGCTTTAAATCCACTCCCACCATGTCTGTCACCACCCCCCTCCCGCGCAGCGTGGCCTGGCTGGGCCACGGCGGCCTGCTGCCTTTCGTCGCCCTGGCGGGCCTGGTCGCCCTGGACCCGTCCCGGCAGCCGTTGTGGACCCTGGCCCTGGTGGCCTACGGCGCCGTCATCCTGAGTTTTGTGGGGGCGCTGCATTGGGCGTTTGCCATGCTGCTGCCCGATCTGCCCGCCGCCACCCGCGGCCGACTGTACACGTGGAGCACCCTGCCGGCCTTGGTGGGGTGGGTCGCCGTTTGGCTCGGCTGGCCGCTGGCGGTGGCCTGTCTGGTGCCCGGCCTGGGGCTGCACTACCTGCAGGACCGCCGCCTGGCCGCGCACACCGCGCTGCCCGCCTGGTACCTGCCCCTGCGCGGTCGGCTGACCGCCGTGGCCTGCATCGCCCTGACACTGGCCTGGCTGGCGACCACACTGGGCTGACTGGCGGCGAGCGCCGGCTCAGGCGGCGGCGGGGTCGGGCCGGCGGGTGATGTGCTCGGCAAAGTTCAGCAGCAGCCGCAACCCAGGTGACAGGGCGCCGTCGCCCCCCCGGCGCGCGGCCAGGGCCTGGCGCAGCCCCTCCAACCTGTCGCCGGGCAGCCCGGAAATGTCGGCCAGGCCCAGGTCCCAGTCGTCAAAATAACGCCGGTCGGTCTCGCCCTGCACGTGGACGTACAGGTGGCGGTGCAGGCCGGAGCGGCGCACCCGTTCCATCACGCGCTCCAGCCCTTGCGCCGGCCCTTCGAGGTACTGGAAAAAATTGCCGTCGTGGTAGAGCAAGAGCCCGGTCACGCCGACCTCGCGGTTGAAGGCCTTGGCACGGGCCACCAGCGCCGCCAGTTCGTCCGCGGTCAGGGGCTGTACCGCGTGGCTGTCGTAGGTCAAGGCCATCAGCCGCGCGGGATCGGGCGCCACCACCGGCCCCGGCGCGGCCGGCGCGGCGGCCTGCTCGGGCAAGGTGGCGCGGGGCAGCTCCACCCAAAACTCCGACCCCACGCCCTCGGTGCTGCGCAAACCCATGTCGCCGGCCATCTGCCGGGCGATGCGACGCGCCAGCGTCAGGCCGATGCCGGTGCCCCCGACTTCGCCCCCCTCGGCCGCGCCGCGCTGGAAAGGCTCGAACACCGCGGCCAAGTGCTGGGGCGCGATGCCGTGCCCGGTGTCCTGCACCGACAGCCGGACCCGCCCACCCGGCCTTTCGGCCGCGCACACAACCACGTGTCCGCCGGGGCGGTTGTATTTGATGGCGTTGGAGAGCAGGTTTTGCAGCACCTGGTGCAGGCGTTGCGGGTCGGCCAGCACCCCCAGGCGGGGCACCTGGGACCGCATCGCCACCCGGCGCGCGTCGGCCAGGGGCGCCAACTGCCGCAGGCCGGCCTCGACCGCGGCCTGCAGGTCCACCGGCGCGGGCTGCAGCGCCGCATGCCCGGCTTCCAGCTTGTTCAGGTCCAGCAGCTCGTTGATCAAAGACAGCAACTGCTGCCCGGCTTTTTCGATCTCCCCCACGCTGTCGGCCTGCGAAGGGCTCAGGGGCTCCAGCCGCAGCAGTTGGGTGAAGCCCAGGATGGCGCTCATCGGCGTGCGCAGCTCGTGGGACACCGACGACAAGAACTCGCGGCTCACCGCCCCTGTGCTCTGGGTCAGGGGCTGGGTCGGATGGCGTTCGGTGCGCCTGGCGCGCGTGGGCGGGGAAGACATGGCGAGACCTTTCTGCGCGTCGTGGACGGGCCAACACAGCGGTTCGCGGGCCCGTCACCGCGACGAACACCCCATCCCGGCCAGCCCGGGCGCCTCCCCACCTCGGTCCATCCTACCCCGCAACGGGCCCATGCACAAGCGCGGTGCGCGCATCGACTTGAACAGACGCTGCAGAAATTCGACAAAAACATCCCCAATCCATGCCCGACCAACCACAGACCAAGACTTGTTTTTTCAAATCTTGGCTCATCTGTTGTTTGCAAGCATTTCTATCTGTATGAAACCGTAGCAATCTACTAAAGCTGCCCTTAGACTCGGGGCATGACCGCCGCCACGACCGACACCGACCCCCAGGCCGCCCTGGCCGATGCGGCGCGCCTGGAGGTCCGCGCACAGCTCGACCCCTCGCCCGCCGAGGCGTGGCCCGCGTTGCGTCGGCGCCTCGCCATGCTGCTGCAGGAGGGGGCGCAGGCCAAGGACTTCCGCAAGCGGCTGGCCTTCATCGAAGCCGGGGTGCGCCTGACGCTGGAAGGGCAGGAGGACGACAGCCTGTTCGTGCTGGTGCAAATGCTGTCCGACCGCAGCTACGGCTACTGCGCCACGCACGCGCTGACCTCGGCCATCACCTGCCTGATGCTGGCGCCGCTGGCCAAGCTCGACACGGCGGACACCGACGCCCTGCTGCGCGCGGCGCTGACCATGAACATCGCCATGGCGGCCATGCAGGACCAGCTGGCGATCCAGATCCAGCCGGCCTCGGAAGCACAGAAGCAGATCATCCTGCAGCACCCCTCGCAAGGCGTGGAACTGCTGCGCCAACTGGGCGTGGACGACGCGCGCTGGCTGGGCCTGGTGGCCGACCACCACGAGGCACCCGACGGCAGCGGTTACCCGCTGGGCAAAAGCACGCTGGACACCGCGCAACAGCTGCTGCGCATGGCCGACATCTTCATCGCCCGCATCAGCCCGCGCGTCAGCCGCCGCGGCCTGATGCCCAATGTCGCGGTGGGCAACCTCTACCTGGAAGCGCAGGCGCAGTCGAATTCGCTGGGCGCGCTGTTCGCCAAGCAGATGGGCATGTACCCGCCCGGCACCTACGTGCGGCTGAAAAGCGAAGAAACCGCGGTGGTGGTGCGCCGCGGTGAGCGGGTGAACACCCCGGTGGCCTTGGCCATTGCCGACCCCGACGGCCTGCCCCTGACCACGCCGCGCAAGCGCGACACCCAGCAGCCCGGCTACAGCGTGCAAAGCCCGGTGGCCCCCGAAGACGTGAAGATCCGGCTGGACAAGGCCCGGCTGCTCAAACGCCTCTGACGGCCCAGGCCCTCACCAGGCGCCCCAGGTGCCATGGCCGGCCATGCCCTCGTGCAGCAGCTGGCCGTCGCCCCGGCGCACGATGGCGTTCATGCCGAAGGTGACGGCCCCCATCAGTCGGCGGTCCTGGCGGTAGCCGTGCAGCAGCTGGCCCACGGCGCTGCCGCGCTCGGCGGTCTGTGGGTCCACATCGGGCATGGTGCAGCGGGCGCAGGGCTTGACCGGCTGCAGCCACACCGCCGGCCCAGGCTCCGCGCCGTCGGGCAGCTGGGCGTGCAGGTGGATGTCGGCCAGGCGGTCCTCGTCGTGCGCCGCCAGCCCGCCGAGCACCAGGTTGGGCCGGAACCGCTCCGGCCCCAGGGGTGGCAGGCCCAGCAGCGCCAGGCGTTCGTTGGCCTCGGCCAACGAGGCGCTGGACAGCACCAGCAACGGAAAGCCGTCGCTGAACTGGTTGGGCGCCTCCACACCGCCGGTCCAGGCCGGGGCCGACAGGCGGCGCACGTCGGGGTCAAAGCGCACCAGCCGCAGGCCCGCCTGCAGGCCGTGGGGCGCGCCCGGGGCCAGGCATTCGGTGAACCACTGGGCCGCCAGGTCGCCCATGTCGTAGGCGTCCACCTCGTCGTCCCACACGCGCACGCGGCGTGGGTGGCCGGCCGCGTCCAGCGGCAGTGGCAGCACGCGCATGCCAGGGGCCTGCAGTTCGAGCCGCCCCAGGTGAAAGCGCGGGCGGATCAGCGCCATGCGCGGCAGCTCCCGCTGCGACACGAATTCGCCCGTGGCGTCCACCAGCATCCAGGTGCGGTCCCACTCCAGGCCCGTCTCCAGCAAGGGCACGCTGTGCAGGCGCAGGCCGGCGCAGCTTTTCACCGGGTAGGTCCAAAGCTGCTCCACGGTCAGGGGCAAAGGGTCGTCGGAAAAGGCCATGGCGGGCTCCTGCGGGCGGTCCGGCCCCATTGTGCACGGCCCGGCGGGCTTGCTCCTACAATTTCCGCATGAGCAAAAAGTACGACGTGGCCATTCTGGGCGCCGGCGTGGTGGGGCAAACCCTGGCCCTGCTGCTGGCGCGCGACCGGCTGCGGGTGGCGCTGGTGCGCCGCGAACTGCCGGCCCCGCCCGCCCCCGACATCCGCGCCTACGCGCTCAACGCCGCGTCCCACACCCTGCTGGACGGCCTGCGCGTCTGGCCGGCCACGACCACCGACGGCGCCCCCGCCGCCACCCCGGTGCGGCACATGTGGGTGGCCGAGGCCGGCCGCGAGCGCCCGGCGGCCGTGCGCTTCGACGCCGCCACCGCCCCCCTGGCCTGGATCGTGGACGTGCCGGCGCTGGAAACCACCCTGGCGCAGGCCGTGGGCTTCCAGCCCGGCATCGACCTGCTGACCGAACGCCCCGCCGCCGCCCTGACGGTGGTGAGCGAAGGCAAGCGCAGCGCCAGCCGCGACGCGCTGGGCTTTGAATTCGACGTGCGGCCCTACCCCCACACCGCGGTGGCCGCGCGGCTGCGCACCGAGCGCCCCCACGGCGGCGTGGCGCGCCAGTGGTTCCACCAGGGCGAGGTGTTGGCCCTGCTGCCGCTGGACGGCGACGGGGGCCATGCGGTGGCCCTGGTGTGGTCGGTGCCGCACGAACGCGCCGCGCAGCTGCGGGCCCTGCCGCCCGAGGGCCTGGCCGCGGCCGTGGCCCAGGCCTGCGACCACGCCCTGGGCGCCCTGCAACCCCTGGGCCAGTCCGCGGGCTGGCCGCTGGAACTGTCGCGTGCCCGGCGCTGGGTGCAACCCGGCCTGGCCCTGGCCGGCGACGCGGCCCACGCCATGCACCCCTTAGCCGGTCAGGGCCTCAACGTGGGCCTGGCCGACGCCGCTGCCCTGGCCCGCGTGCTGCGCGAACGCGAATACTGGCGCGACCTGGGCGACCTGAAGCTGCTGCGCCGCTACGAGCGCGCGCGCCAGGCCGACGTGACCGCCCTGTCCTGGGTCACCGACGGCCTGTTCGGCCTGTTCGGCCATACCGACAGCCGGGTGCAGGCGCTGCGCCGCTGGGGCCTGCTCGGCTTCGACCGGCTCGGCGCGCTCAAGCAATGGACGGCGCAGCAGGCCATGGGCCCCACCGGGCCCGCGACCCCCTGAGCCAGGAACCAAACCGCCGCGACTGCGGCCTAACCGGACAGCCCGGCGCCTGGCGCGCCCTCCCCCACCCCCTTCCTGGATTCCCCATGAACCTGCTGAACCGCCTGGCCCGTCCCCTGGCCGCCCTGTGCCTGCTGGCCACCGCCCTGAGCGCGACCGCCAACGAAGCCGCCATCCGCAAAAACCTGGCCGAACGCCTGCCCAACCTGCCCCGCATCGACGAGGTCCGCGCCACGCCCATGAAAGGCCTGTTCGAGGTGCGCATCAACCAGAGCGACCTCCTCTACACCGACGCCGAAGGCAACTACCTGATCCAGGGCGCCCTGATCGACACCAAGGCCCGGGCCAACCTGACCGAACAGCGCCTGGACAAGCTCACCGCCGTCGCCTTCAAAGACCTGCCGCTGAAAGACGCCTTCACCCTGGTGCGCGGCAACGGCCAGCGCAAGATGGCCACCTTTGTCGACCCGAACTGCGGCTTCTGCAAGCGCTTCGAAAAAGACATCGCCAAGATCAACGACGTCACCGTCTACGTGTTCCTCTACCCCATCCTAGGCCAGGACTCGGTGACCAAGTCGCAGAACATCTGGTGCGCCAAAGACAAGGCCAAGGCCTGGGAAGACTGGATGCTGCGCAACGTGACCCCACCCAGCGCCAGCTGCGACACCGCCGCGCTGGAGCGCAACGTGGCCTTCGGCCAGAAGACCCGCATCACCGGCACGCCCACCACTTTCTTCGTCGATGGCACCCGCGTGCCCGGTGCGGCCGGCGCCGACAAGATCGAACAGGCCCTGGCCGCCGCGAAATGAAGCCCGCCGCTGCCCGGCGCCCGGCCCACGCCGCCGTTCGCTACCGCGTGGCGGTGCGCGACCCGCACACCCACCTGTTCGACGTGACGCTGGAGCTGGACCACCCGGCCCCGCGCCAACGCCTGAGCCTGCCGGTGTGGATTCCGGGCAGCTACCTGGTGCGCGAGTTCGCCCAGCACCTGCAGGACCTGCAGGCCAGCGCCGACGGCCAGCCCCTGGCGCTGCAACAGACCGCCAAGAACACCTGGGAAGCGCGGCCACCGGCTGGCTGCGCCACGCTCACCCTGCGCTACCAGGTCTATGCCTTCGACGCCTCGGTGCGCACCGCCTTCCTGGACCAGACCCGCGGCTTCTTCAACCCCACCAGCCTGTGCCTGCAGGCGGATGGGCGCGGCGACGAAACGCACGACCTGGAGGTGCTGGACAACGCCCACACCGCCGGCTGGCGCCTGGCCACCGCCCTGCCCGCCCGGCGGGTCCAGCCCAACGGCTTTGGCCTGTACCGCGCGGCCGACTACGACGAACTGGCCGACCACCCCGTTGAGCTGGGCACCTTCTGGAGCGGCGCGTTCGAGGTGCGCGGCGTGCCGCACCGCTTCGTCGTCAGCGGCGCGCCCGCGGGCTTCGATGGCGAGCGCCTGTTGCGCGACACCCAGCGCATCTGCGAAGCCAACATGGCGCTGTGGCACGGCCCCGCCGGCCCCGAAGGCCAGGGCACACCGCCGTTCGACCGCTACCTGTTCCTGCTGCACGCCAGCGCCGACGGCTACGGCGGCCTGGAGCACCGCCAGAGCACCGCGCTCATCTGCCAACGCGGCGACCTGCCGCTGCGCCCCGACAGCGCCGACGCCACCGTCCCCAAGCTCAAGGCCAGCGATGGCTACACCACCCTGCTCGGGCTCATCAGCCACGAGTACTTCCACACGTGGAACGTCAAGCGCCTGCGGCCGCGCGAATTCGCCCGCTACGACTACGGCCGCGAGAACTACACCGAGCTGCTCTGGTTCTTCGAGGGCTTCACCAGCTACTACGACGACCTGCTGGTCCACTGCGCCGGCCTGATCGACGAAGCCACCTACCTGCAGTTGCTGACCAAAACCGTCAACCAGGTGCTGCAAACCCCGGGGCGGCGGGTGCAAAGCGTGGCGCAGGCCAGCTTCGACGCCTGGGTCAAGTACTACCGCATCCAGGAAAACACGCCCAACGCCACGGTGAGCTACTACACCAAGGGCGCCCTGGTGGCCCTGTGCCTGGACCTGACGCTGCGCGCCGAAGGCCGCACCACGCTGGACGCGGTGATGCGTGCCCTGTACGCGCGCTGCGACGGCGGCCCGATGCGCGAGGCCGACCTGCGCAAGGTGCTCAAACGCCTGGGTGGCCGGCCCTTCGACGCCGAACTGGACGCCTGGGTGCACGGCACCGCCGACCTGCCGCTGGACACCCTGCTGCCCGCCCACGGCGTGCACTGGCACGCCGACCCTGCGCCGCTGGCCCAGCGCCTGGGCGTGCGGGTGGGCGAACAGCAGGGCCTGGTGCTGAAAAACGTGCTGCGCGGCGGTGCCGCCGAAGCCGCGGGCCTGGCCGCCGGCGACGAATGGCTGGGCCTGGAAACCACCGCCGCCGACGGCAGCACCCAGGCCTGGCGCGTGCGCAAGCTGGACGAGGTGGCCCTGCACGCCCGTGGCGCGCAGCGCTGCGTCGCCCTGGTGGCGCGCGACGGACGGCTGCTGCGCTGTCCATTGGACTGGCCCGCGCCGGCCACGGTGGTGCGGCTGTCGCGCGCCAGCGTCGGCGCCGACGACACGCCCCGCCGCTGGTTGGCGGAGTGACGCCACGGCCCGGGTCGGGCCGTGCGCCCCCGGCTCAAGCGCCCCGGAACACCGGGGCGCGTTTTTCCAGGAAGGCGTTGACGCCCTCGAAGTAGTCGTGGGTGCGGCCCAGCGCGGTCTGCAGGTCGCGCTCCACGTCCAGGTGCTGGTCGAAGCTGCGGGTGCCGGCCTCGCGCAACAGCGCCCGGGTGGCGACCAGGGCCTGGGTGGGCATGGCCGCCAGCTTCTGCGCCAGCGCCAGCGCCTGGGCCACCGGGTCTTCGGCCACGTCCCAGACCAGGCCCCATTCCTTGGCCTGTGCGGCCGGCAGCTTGTCGCCGGTCATGGCCAGCGCCAGCGCCCGGGCCAAGCCCAGCCGCTCCACCAACAGCCAGCTGCCACCGGCGTCCGGGATCAGCCCGATTTTGCTGAACGCCTGCACGAAGCTGGCACCGGGGGCGGCCACCGCGATGTCGCAGGCCATGGCCAGCGAGGCCCCGGCCCCGGCCGCCACGCCGTTGACCGCCGCCACTGTGGGCATGCGCAGGTTCATGAAGGCGCGCGCGGTGGGGTTGAAGTAGCCGTCGATCACCGGGCCGGGGCTGGCCCGCTCCAGCAGGCCCTCGCCCGGGGTGAAGTCCAGCTCCGACAGGTCCAGCCCGGCACAGAAGCCGCGACCGGCGCCGGTCAGCACCAAGGCACGCACTTGCGGGTTGTCGCTGGCGCGCTGCAGCGCGGCCTGCAGCGCCACGTGCATGGCGCGGGTGAAGCTGTTGAGCGCCTGCGGCCGGTTCAGGGTGACCAGGGCCACGGCCCCGTGTTCGGCGTAGAGGATGCTGTCGTCGGTGTCGGTCGTCATGGACGGGTCTCCTGTGTGGGTTCAGCCGGCAATCTACCGCATTGCGCGGGGACTGGGGGCGCCCACTCGGCGCGCAGGCCCGGCGCGGCAGCATTTGTGCCCTGCGCGACCGCCGTTGTGCCCAGGCAGGCGCTATAGTTTGAAACCGATCCATTCCCACCCCGAGAGAGACACGCATGAGCACCACGCCCGAAATGATCCAGGTCCGCACCGAAGGCCGCGTCGGCATCGTCACGCTGCACCGCCCCAAGCAGCTCAACGCCCTGAACGACCAGTTGATGGACGAGCTCGGTGCCGCGCTCAAAGCCTTCGACGCCGACGACGACATCGGCTGCATGATCGTGACCGGCAGTGAAAAAGCCTTTGCCGCCGGCGCCGACATCGGTGCCATGGCCCGCTACACCTTCGCCGACGTGTACAAAGGCGACTACATCACCCGCAACTGGGAAACGCTGCGCAGCATCCGCAAACCGGTCATCGCCGCCGTCAGCGGCTTTGCCCTGGGCGGCGGCTGCGAACTGGCGATGATGTGCGACTTCATCATCGCCGCCGACAACGCCAAGTTCGGCCAGCCGGAAATCAAACTGGGCGTGATCCCCGGGGCCGGGGGCACCCAGCGCCTGCCGCGCGCCGTGGGCAAGGCCAAGGCCATGGACCTGTGCCTGACCGGCCGCCTCATGGACGCCACCGAGGCCGAGCGCGCCGGTCTGGTCAGCCGCGTGGTGCCGCTGGACAAGCTGATGGACGAGGCCCTGGGCGCGGCGCTGACCATCGCCGGCTACTCGCAGATCGCGGTGATGGCGGCCAAGGAAACCGTCAACCGCGCCTTCGAGGGCCCGCTGGCCGACGGCATGATGTTCGAGCGCCGCATGTTCCACGCCCTGTTCGCCACCGCCGACCAAAAGGAAGGCATGGCCGCTTTTGTGGAAAAACGTCCGGCGGTTTTCACGAACGCTTGATCGGGCGCGATTTTTTGGCCTATAATCTTTGTCTTCAGGCTCTTTAGCTCAGCCGGTTAGAGCGACGGAATCATAATCCGCAGGTCCCCTGTTCGAATCAGGGAAGAGCCACCAAACAAAGAAAAACCCAGCATCCCCGATGTTGGGTTTTTTTTCGGCCCCTCGGCGCAGGACATGAAACCATTGCCCCACCCGATCCGCACCGAATGCCCGCCCGGCGCCTGTGTGTGCGACCGGGACGCGCTGCTGGCCGAACCCGGCGCCGACCTGCGGGTGATGCGCCTGACCCGGGAAGAGGAAAAACGCCTGCTGCAACGGCTGGAAAACCTGAGCAGCCTGGACGACCTGCGCCACCTGCAAGTGCGCATGCAAGAACAACTGGGCATCCGCCTGAGTCTGGGCCCCGGCCCGCACGAGGTGCGCAGCCTGCGCGGCATTGTCATCCTGGTGCACGAACAGCGCGGCCTGTGTCGCAAGACGCGCCAGAACATCCCGGCCGCCATCAAGAAAAGCATGGAGCAGCGGCCCGAGATCGCTTACGACCTGCTCAACGAGGACGGGCTGTTCGGCGGCCTGTGAACACGGCCCCGTGTTCAGTCGGTGACGTCCACCCACCACAGCCGCAGGCGCATGCCCCACTCGGTGGTGTAGCCCACCGTGGGGGTGCGGACCCTGCCGTGGCGGTCCACCACCAGAAAGCCGGGCACGGCCGACATGCCGTGCGCCCGGCTGACCTGGGCCGCGGGGTCGATGACCGCGTCCCATGACAGGCCGCGGCGCTGCAGCACCCGTGCCACGGCGGCCGCGTCGCCCGACTGCATGGCCACGGTCAGCACCGGCCAGTCACGCTGCAAGCGGGTGATGCCGGCTTCTTCGGTGCGGCAGATCGGACACCACTCGGCCCAGAAATGCAGCGCCACGGGCCGGCCCGGGTGCCGGGCGCGCCATTCGGACAGCGTGGTCGTCGACAAGCGGCCGTCGCGCTCCAGCACCGCCAAGGCCAGGTCCGGGGCAGGACCTGGCGGCACGTGGCGCGTTTGCCAGAGCTGCACGCCGGCCAGCACCGCAACGACCAGGGCGGCGTTGCCCAGGTGGCGCAGCCAACGCGGACGCGGGCCTGAAATCCATCGTGGAAAGCGAAGCGACACAAACAAAAAGGCCCTCGTTACCGAGGGCCTTCAGACAAGCCTAAGCTTGATTTATTGGTTGCGGAGGCAAGATTTGAACTTGCGACCTTTGGGTTATGAGCCCAACGAGCTACCAGGCTGCTCCACTCCGCGTCAAGACAGTTATTGTAGCACGATTTATTCGGCTGCTGCAACTTCTTCGGCAGAAGTTGTTTCGGCGCGGTCCACCAGTTCGACCAGGGCCATCGGGGCGTTGTCGCCCACGCGGAAACCCATCTTCAGGATGCGGGTGTAGCCACCCGGACGCGCCTTGAAGCGCGGGCCCAGTTCGTTGAACAGCTTGACCACCACGTCGCGGTCGCGCAGGCGGTCAAACGCCAGACGGCGGTTGGCCAGGGTGGGTTCCTTGGCCAGGGTGATCATGGGCTCGACCACGCGACGCAGTTCCTTGGCCTTGGGCAGGGTGGTCTTGATGACTTCGTGCGTCAGCAGCGAGTTCATCATGTTGCGCAGCATCGCCAGGCGGTGCGAGGTGGTGCGGTTGAGTTTGCGAAGTCCGTGTCCGTGACGCATGGTGTGTTCCTTTCAAATAATCGCCGGTGGCCGTGTCAGGTACCGCCGGGTGTCAGGGGCTTACAAAAAACGGTTCAGTGCTTTTCCAGGCCGGCGGGCGGCCAGTTTTCCAGCTTCATGCCCAGCGTCAAGCCGCGCGAAGCCAGCACCTCCTTGATTTCGTTGAGCGACTTGCGACCCAGGTTCGGGGTCTTGAGCAGCTCGTTCTCGGTGCGCTGGATCAGGTCACCGATGTAGTAGATGTTTTCGGCCTTCAGGCAGTTGGCCGAACGCACGGTCAGTTCCAGCTCGTCCACCGGGCGCAGCAGGATCGGGTCGAACTGCTGGGCACCGCGGGCCGGGGCGGCGCCCAGCTCGAACGCGTCGGCGCCTTCCAGTTGCGCGAACACAGCCAGCTGTTCCACCAGGATCTTGGCGGCGGCACGCACGGCTTCTTCCGGACCCACGGCACCGTTGGTCTCGATGTCCATGACCAGCTTGTCCAGGTCGGTGCGCTGCTCCACACGGGCGTTTTCCACGGCGTAGCTCACCCGCTTGATCGGGGAGAACGACGCGTCCAGCACGATGCGGCCGATGGAACGGGTCGCTTCGTCACCGCGGCGCAGGTTGCCGGGCACGTAACCGCGGCCCTTTTCGACCTTGATCTGCATGTCCAGCTTGGCACCGGGGGCCAGGGTGGCGATGTGGTGGTCCGGGTTCAGGATCTCCACGTCGTGCGGGGTCTGGATGTCGGCCGCGGTCACCACGCCTTCGCCGTCTTTGCGCAGGCTCAGGGTGACTTCGTCGCGGTTGTGCAGTTTGAACACCACGCCTTTGAGGTTCAGAAGGATGTGCACCACATCTTCCTGGATGCCGTCGATGGACGAGTACTCGTGCACCACACCGGCGATCGTCACTTCGGTCGGGGCATGGCCCACCATCGAGGACAGCAGCACACGGCGCAGGGCGTTGCCCAGGGTGTGGCCGTAACCACGCTCGAAAGGCTCAAGCGTGACTTCGGCGCGGTTCGCCGACAGTTGCTCGACGTTGATGTTCTTCGGTTTGAGCAGGTTATTCAGCATTCGGACTTCCTTCAATACCCTCGGCTCGTTACACCGATAAGGCCGATGGAGCACAAAATCCCAGACACCGCCAACGGCAGCGTCTGGGCTCTAGGGGGATGACCCGCGATCAACGCGAGTACAGTTCGACGATCAGGGATTCGTTGATGTCGGAACCGAATTCGTCACGGTCCGGGGCCTTCTTGAAAGTGCCTTCGACCTTGTCGGCGGCGACTTCCACCCAGGCGGGGAAACCGATCTGCTTGGCCAGCTCCAGCGCTTCTTTGACGCGGGCCTGACCACGGGACTTTTCGCGCACGGCGACCACGTCACCGGCTTTGACCAGGTAAGACGGGATGTTCACGCTCTGGCCGTTGACGATGATGCCTTTGTGCGACACCAGCTGACGGGCTTCGGCACGGGTGGAGGCAAAACCCATGCGGAACACCACGTTGTCCAGGCGGGACTCGAGCAGGCTCAGCAGGTTAGCGCCGGTGTTGCCACGGCGGCGGTCGGCTTCGGCGAAGTAGCGGCGGAACTGGCGCTCCAGCACGCCGTAGATGCGCTTGACCTTCTGCTTTTCGCGCAGTTGCAGACCGAAGTCGGAGGTGCGCTGACCCGAGGTGCGGCCGTGCTGGCCGGGCTTGGAGTCGAACTTGGCCTTGTCGCTGATCGAGCGGCGGGCGCTCTTGAGCAGCAGGTCGGTGCCTTCACGGCGGGAGAGTTTGGCCTTGGGGCCGAGGTAACGTGCCACGTGGGTGTCCTTCAGTCAATCTGCCGCAGCCGTTTGCTGCGGGAGCCGCCCCACTTGCAGGAGGCGGCGGTGGTCTTAACAACAAAGCCACTGCGTTGGAACGCAGCGGCGTTGGCAAAAGCCTGAGATTCTAGCACTCGGCACCACACGGTGCCAAGCATCCTCAGATGCGACGGCGTTTCTGGGGACGGCAGCCGTTGTGCGGCACCGGGGTCACGTCGGCGATCGAGGTGATGCGGATGCCCAGGGCGCCCAGGGCGCGCACCGAGGATTCGCGACCCGGACCCGGGCCCTTGATCTCGACGTCCAAGTTCTTGATGCCCTGTTCGATGGCGGCACGGCCGGCCACTTCGGAAGCCACCTGGGCCGCGAAGGGGGTCGATTTGCGCGAACCCTTGAAGCCCTGGCCACCCGACGACGCCCAAGACAAGGCGTTGCCCTGGCGGTCGGTGATGGTGATGATGGTGTTGTTGAACGAGGCGTGCACGTGGGCAATGCCGTCGGCAATGTTCTTGCGGACTTTCTTGCGCACGCGGGCGGCGGCGCTGGATTGTTGCTTGGCCATAACTGTCCTTTAACGGATTATTTCTTCAGCGACTGCGCTGCCTTGCGCGGACCCTTGCGGGTGCGGGCATTGGTCTTGGTGCGCTGACCACGCACGGGCAGGCCGCGGCGGTGACGGAAACCGCGGTAGCAACCGATGTCCATCAAACGCTTGATGTTCATCGTGGTCTCGCGACGCAGGTCGCCTTCGATGGTGAAGGTGTTGACCTGGTCACGCACCTTTTCGAGTTCGGCGTCGCTCAGATCCTTGATCTTCTTGTCGAAGGCGATGCCACAGGCTTCGCAAATCTGGCGGGCGCGGGTGCGACCGATGCCGAATATGGCCGTCAAGCCGATTTCGGCGTGCTTGTGCGGCGGAATGTTGATACCTGCAATACGTGCCATGGTGGTCCTCTAAACGTGTCAGCCTTGACGCTGCTTGTGTCGCGGGTCGGTGCAGATGACTCGCACGACGCCATGGCGACGGATGATCTTACAGTTGCGGCACATTTTCTTGACCGAAGCCGAAACTCGCATGTTTCTCTCCTAGATAAATCTCAAAACTCTACACTTGCTGCGGAAGACCCGCTTCCCACGTCTGGCGCAACGCCGCGCTGGGAACATCACATACCGGGATTCGCCTTGAAATTGGCTTTCTTCAGCAGCGATTCGTACTGTTGCGACATCACGTAGTTCTGCACCTGGGCCATGAAGTCCATGGTGACCACCACGATGATCAGCAGCGAGGTGCCCCCGAAGTAGAACGGCACGTTGTACTTCAGGATCAGGAACTCGGGCAGCAGACACACCAGCGTGATGTAGATGGCACCGGCCAGCGTCAGACGCAACAGGATCTTGTCGATGTGGCGGGCCGTCTGGTCCCCCGGGCGGATGCCCGGAATGAACGCACCGCTCTTCTTCAGGTTGTCCGCGGTTTCGCGGCTGTTGAACACCAGTGCGGTGTAGAAGAAGCAGAAGAAGACGATGGCCGCCGCGTAGAACGCCACGTAGATCGGCTGACCGGGCGACAGCGCCGCGGCGATGTCGCGCAACCAGCGGGTCGCATCCCCGGTGCTGATCCAGCTCACCAGCGTGGTCGGCAGCAGGATGATGGACGACGCGAAGATCGGCGGGATCACGCCGGCCATGTTCAGCTTGAGCGGCAGGTGCGACGACTGACCGCCGTACACCTTGTTGCCCACCTGACGGCGTGCGTAATTCACCAGGATCTTGCGCTGACCGCGCTCGACAAAGACCACGAAGTAGGTCACCAGCACCACCAGGACCACGATCAGGATCGAGACCAGGATGTTCATGGCGCCCGTGCGCACCAGTTCCAGCAGGCCGCCCACCGCACTCGGCAGGCCGGACGCGATACCGGCAAAGATCAGGATCGAAATGCCGTTGCCCAGGCCACGCTCGGTGATCTGCTCGCCCAACCACATCAGGAACATGGTGCCGGCCACCAGGCTGACCACCGCGGTGAAGCGGAAGCCGAAACCGGGGTCGATCACCAGGCCGGCCGAACCTTCCAGGGCCAGGGCAATACCCAGGGCCTGGAAAATGGCCAGCGCCAGCGTGCCGTAACGGGTGTACTGGGTGATCTTGCGCCGACCGGCCTCGCCTTCCTTCTTCAGTGCGACGAACGTGGGGACCACGTAAGTCATCAGTTGCATGATGATCGATGCCGAGATGTACGGCATGATCCCCAGCGCGAAGACGGTGAAGCGGGACAGGGCACCCCCCGAGAACATGTTGAACAGGTTCAGGATGCCGCCCTGCTGCCCCTTGAACAGCTGTTCAAGTTGCACCGGGTCGATGCCGGGCACAGGGATGTGTGCACCGATGCGGTAGACCACCAAAGCCAACAACAGGAACACCAGCCGGCGACGGAGGTCACCGAACTTGCCTGTTTTGGCCAGGGTTGCTGCGTTTGTGGCCACGAGCGTTTCCGAGTGGGTCCGGATCAGGCCAGCGTGCCGCCGGCTGCCTCGATGGCGGCCTTGGCGGCGGCGGTGGCGCCGATGCCGTTGAGCTTGATCGCCTTGGTCAGTTCACCGGTCTTGACGACCTTGACGTTCTTGGCGATCGCACGGATCAGACCGGCTTGCTTCAGCAGCAGCAGGTCGACTTCGGCGGCGCCCAGGACTTCCAGATCGGCCAGGGTCACTTCGTCGTTGAACTTCAGGTTCGCCGACTTGAAGCCACGCTTGGGCAG
>NZ_JAAQQT010000687.1:1947-21171 GCF_011742065.1 Aquabacterium sp. A08 | reverse complement strand
CCCAGGCCGGAGCCGATGCCACGGCCCACGCGACGCTTGGCGTGCTTGGCGCCAGCCGCGGGCTTGAGAGTGTTGAGTTCCATGTCGAGACTCCGATCAGATCACTTTGACCAGGTAGCTGATCTTGTTGATCATGCCGCGCACGGCAGGGGTGTCCTGCAGTTCGCTGACGCTGTTGAGTTTGCGCAGACCCAGGCCACGCACGGTGGCGCGGTGGGACTCTTTGCAGCCGATGGGGCTGCGCACGAGTTGCAGTTTGATGGTGTTGGTGGTCGTCATGATCGTTCCAATCAACCCAGGATGTCTTCGACCGACTTGCCGCGCTTGGCAGCCACTTCGGCCGGCGTCGTGGAGTTCTTCAGGGCGTCCAGCGTGGCGCGCACCAAGTTGTAGGGGTTGCTCGAGCCGTGGCTCTTGGCCACGACGTCGGTGATGCCCAACACCTCGAACACAGCGCGCATCGGGCCGCCGGCGATGATGCCGGTACCCTTGGCGGCCGGCAGCATCATCACGTTGGCGGCGCCGTGGTGGCCGCGCACCGCGTGGTGCAGGGAGCCGTTCTTCAGCGTCACCTTGAACATGTTACGGCGGGCCTCGTCCATGGCCTTCTGCACGGACACAGGCACTTCGCGGGCTTTGCCCTTGCCCATGCCGATGCGGCCATCGCCGTCACCGACCACGGTCAGCGCGGCGAAACCCATGATGCGGCCGCCCTTGACCACTTTGGTCACGCGGTTGACCGCAATCATCTTTTCGCGCAAGCCGTCGTCGTTGGCCTCGCTCTTCATGTTTGCTTGCATTTTTGCCATTTGCGTATCCCCAATCAGAATTGCAGGCCGGCGGCACGCGCGGCGTCTGCGAGGGCTTTGACACGGCCGTGGTAGGCAAAACCGGAACGGTCGAAGGCCACTTTCTCGATGCCGGCGGCTTTCGCCTTCTCGGCGATGCGCTTGCCGATCAGTTCGGCAGCGGCCTTGTTACCACCCTTGCCGGCACCACCCAGTTGGGCACGCACTTCGGCTTCGGCGGTGGACGCAGTGGCCAGCACCTTGGCGCCGTCGTCGGAAATGACGCTGGCGTAGATGTGCAGGTTGGTGCGGTTCACGCTCAGACGCACGGCGCCTTGCTGGGCAATGCGGATGCGGGTCTGACGGGCACGGCGCAAACGCTGTTCTTTTTTCGTCAACATGTTCGCAGTCCTTATTTCTTCTTGGTCTCTTTGATGACGACCTTCTCATCCGCATAACGGATGCCCTTGCCCTTGTAAGGCTCGGGAGGACGCACGGCACGGATTTCCGAAGCGATCTGGCCCACGCGCTGACGGTCGGCGCCTTTGACCACGATTTCGGTCGGGGTCGGGGTCGCGACGGTGATGCCTTCGGGCATCACGAAGTCCACGGGGTGGGAGAAGCCCACGGCCAGGTTCAGCTTGTTGCCGGAAGCGGCGGCTTTGTAGCCCACGCCGATCAGCGACAGCTTCTTCTCGAAGCCCTTGCTCACGCCGTTGACCATGTTGTTCACCAGCTGGCGCGTGGTGCCGCACAGGGCGTCGGCCTGGCTGGTGGCGTCGATCGCGGCGAACGACAACTTGCCGTCGGCGCTGCTGACCTTCACCAGCGGGTTGACGGTCAGGCTCATGGCGCCCAGGGCGCCCTTGACGCTGACCACGTCTTGATGGATGGCCACTTCGACACCCTGGGGGATGGCGACGGGCGCTTTACCTACACGAGACATTTCAGAACCTCCTCAATGTGCGCGTTAGGCGACGTAACACAGGACTTCACCGCCGATGCCGGCAGCACGTGCTTTGCGATCGGTCATCACGCCTTGCGGGGTGGTGACGATGGCAACGCCCAGGCCGTTCTGCACCTGGGGAATGGACTTGGCGCCCTTGTACACGCGCAGGCCGGGACGGCTGACGCGCTCGATGCGCTCGATCACCGGGCGACCGGCGTAGTACTTCAGGGCGATTTCCAGCTGGCTCTTGCCGTCAGCGGTCTTGACTTGGAAACCGTCGATGTAGCCCTCGTCCTTCAGCACCTGGGCGATGGCGGACTTCACCTTGGAAGCCGGCATGGCCACCACGGCCTTGCTCACCATCTGCGCGTTGCGGATGCGGGTCAACATGTCGGCGATAGGATCACTCATGCTCATTTGGGTACTCCTTGCGCCTTACCAGCTGGCCTTGGTGACGCCGGGGATTTCACCGGCGAACGCCAGTTCGCGGACCTTCATGCGGCCCAGACCGAACTGGTTGAACGTGCCACGGGGACGACCGGTGATTTCGCAACGGTTGCGCTGGCGGGTCGGGTTGGCGTTGCGGGGCAACTTCTGCAGGGCCAGGCGGGCGGCGTCGCGTTCTTCGTCGGAACGCTTGGCATCCTTGGCGATGGCCTTCAACTCGTTGTATTTGTTGGCGAACTTGGCGGCGAGCTGTTCGCGCTTCAGTTCACGTTGGAGCAAAGCTTGTTTAGCCACACACCACCTCAGTTCTTGAACGGGAAACGGAAACCGGCCAGCAGTGCCTTGCACTCGGCGTCGTTCTTGGCGGTCGTCGTGATGCTGATGTTCAGACCACGCAGGGCATCCACCTTGTCGTATTCGATTTCCGGGAAGATGATCTGTTCTTTGACGCCGATGTTGTAGTTGCCGCGGCCGTCGAAGGACTTGCCGGAGATACCACGGAAGTCACGCACGCGGGGCAGGGCCACGGTGACGAAACGGTCTAGGAATTCGTACATCTGGGCGCCACGCAGGGTCACCATGCAGCCGATGGGCTGCTGCTCGCGGATCTTGAAACCGGCGATGGCCTTGCGGGCCTTGGTGGTCACGGGCTTTTGGCCGGCGATCTTGGTCAGGTCGCCCACGGCGTTTTCCAGGACCTTCTTGTCGGCCACGGCTTCACCCACACCCATGTTCAGGGTGATTTTGGTGATGCGCGGCACTTCCATGACGGACTTGTAGCCGAACTGCTCTTTCAGAGCCGGCGCGACCTTGTCGCGGTAGATGTCTTGAAAGCGTGCCATGGTCATGCCACCTTGATTTCTTCGCCGCTGGACTTGTAGACGCGCACTTTGTTGCCGTCTGCCAGCACCTTCACACCAACGCGGTCGGCTTTGCCGGTGGCCGCGTTGTAGATGGCCACGTTGGACTGGTGGATGGACATGGATTTCTCCACGATGCCGCCGGTCACGCCCTTCATCGGGTTGGGCTTGGTGTGCTTCTTGACCAGGTTCACACCCTCAACCACCAGACGCTCTTCATCGGCGCGCAGCACCACGGTGCCACGCTTGCCTTTGTCGCGGCCAGCGATCACGATCACTTCGTCGCCTTTGCGGATCTTGTTCATGACGATTCCTTACAGGACCTCGGGCGCCAGGGACACGATCTTCATGAACTTCTCGGTACGCAGTTCGCGCGTCACGGGTCCGAAGATGCGGGTGCCGATGGGCTCCAGCTTGGCGTTGAGCAACACCGCGGCGTTGCCATCGAATTTGATCAAGGCGCCATCGCCACGGCGGATACCCTTGGCGGTGCGCACGACCACAGCGTTGTAAACCTCGCCTTTTTTGACGCGGCCACGCGGTGCGGCTTCCTTGATGCTCACTTTGATGATGTCGCCCACGCTGGCGTAACGGCGCTTGGAGCCGCCCAGCACTTTGATGCACATCACGGACTTGGCACCCGTGTTGTCGGCAACATCGAGTCGAGATTGCGTTTGGATCATTTGATTTAAGTCCCAACTTGAATCCCAGCCACCACCACGGCGGCAGGCGATCAGTCTTGGGCCCGTCGTTGGCGCCGGCCGGTGGGCTTGGGCGACTTCGGTGGGCAGAAAACTTCACCCAATACGGGCGAAGCTCACGATTCTGTCAGGAAGTGCGTGGTGAGTCAAGGGTTTGCCGCACAAAAAGCTGTGGCAACGGCGCGACAGGCGGGCCGGACACGGCCCGTGCCGACCGCCCGCCGGCTTGCGGCGACAATCGGCGCATGAACACCACCTCCACTTTGTCGCCCGACACCCGCCTGGCTTTCATCGGCGGGGGCAACATGGCCAGCGCCATCATCGGCGGGCTGCTGCGCCAGGGCCTGGCGCCGGCCCAGATCACCGTGGTCGAGCCTTTTGAGCCGCAGCGCGCCAAGCTGGCGGCCGACTTCGGTCTGGCGCCGCTGGCGGCCCCGACGGCGGCCCTGGCCGACGCCGGTGTGGTGGTCTGGGCCGTCAAGCCGCAGACCTTTCGCGAAGCCGCCCTGGCCTGCGCCCCGCACACCGGCCAGGCCCTGCACCTGAGCGTGGCCGCCGGCATCCGCAGCGACAGCATGGCCGCCTGGCTGGGGACCGAACGCATCGTGCGCGCCATGCCCAACACGCCGGCACTGGTGGGCCAGGGCATGACCGGCCTGTACCCGCGCCCGGCCTGCAGCGCGGCCGACCGGACCCTGGCCGAAGCCGTGGTGGCCACCACCGGCCGCTTCGTCTGGCTGGCACAGGAAGCCGACCTGGACGCGGTGACGGCCTTGTCGGGCTCCGGCCCGGCCTACGTGTTCTATTTTCTGGAAGCGATGCGCCGCGCCGGCACCGAAATGGGCCTGGCGCCGGACACGGCGACACAACTGGCCATTGGCACCTTTGCCGGGGCGGCGCACCTGGCGCAGCAGTCCACCGAGCCGCCCGAGGTGCTGCGCGAACGGGTCACCTCCAAAGGCGGCACCACCTACGCGGCCCTGACCGCCCTGAACGCGCACGGTGTGGCCGACGCGTTTGTGCAGGCGATGCACGCGGCCCGGCAGCGGGCGCGCGAATTGGGCGACGAGTTCGGCGGCTGAACGGCCCCGGCCCGCCTCACCCCAGGTGCATGCCCAGCAGCAGTCCCACAAACAGGGTGGCACCCAGCCAGTGGTTGAGGCGGAAGGCGCGAAAGCAACCCTCGCGGGTGCGGTGCCGGATCATGCCGAAGTGCCACGCCACCTGCACCAGCGCCAGCACCAGCGCCAGCCCGAACCACCAGCCGCCCGCCACCGACCACAGCAACGCGCCCCACAGGGCCAGGTGCAGCCCATAAAAGGCGGTCACGCCGGCCACGTCCCAGCGGCCCAGGGTGATGGCCGAGGTTTTCATGCCAATGCGCAGGTCGTCGTCGCGGTCCACCATGGCGTACTCGGTGTCGTAGGCCAGCACCCAGAACAGGTTGGCCACCAGCAGTGCCCAGGCCTCCCAGGGCACCTGGTTTTGGATCGCGGCGTAGGCCATGGGAATGCCGAAACTGAAGGCCACCCCCAGCACCGCCTGGGGCATGGACACGTGGCGTTTGGCGTAGGGGTAGACCAGCGCCACCGCCAGCGCGGGCACCGACCAGGCCACCGCCACCGGGGTGGTGGTGAGCACCAACAAAAACGCCGCGCACGCCAGCCCCGCGCCCACGGCCAGGGCCTCTTTCACCCCGATGCGGCCGCTGGTCACCGGGCGCTGCGCGGTGCGTTTGACGTGGCGGTCGAACTCGCGGTCGGCCACGTCGTTGACGCAACAGCCGGCGCTGCGCATGAGGACGGTGCCCCCCACGAACACCGCCAGCAGGTGCCAGCCGGGCCAGCCGCCGGCGGCGGCCCACAGGGCCGACAGGGTGGGCCACAGCAGCAGCAGCCAGCCCGCCGGGCGGCTCCAGCGGATCAGGTCCAGGTACAGCGACAGTTTTTCGCGCGGGGTCACGGCGGCGGTTTCCACGGCGGGCCGGCTCAGGTGGACAGGCGCTGGACGCCGGGCAGCTCGCAGGCGTACACGGCGTTGCGCAGGGCGGCGATCGCTTCGTAACGGGTGAAGCTGCGGCGCCAGGCCAGCACCACGCGCCGCATCGGCGGCGTGCCGGCGAACGGCAGGTAGCGCACGTAGGACGCGTCGCCCGGCCCCGCCCCGGGCGGCACCTGCCGGGCCGCCGGTGCCAGCGCGGCGCTGGGCACGCTCAGGCGCGGCACCAGGGTGATGCCCATGCCCGCGGCCACCATGTGCTTGATGGTTTCCAAGCTCGAGCCCTCAAAGCTCTTGCGGATGCCCTCGGCGTCGTTGGAAAAGCGCGCGAACTCGGGGCAGACCTCCAGCACGTGGTCGCGGAAGCAGTGGCCGTTGCCCAGCAGCAGCATGGTTTCCTGCTTCAGTTCCTCGGCCGACACCTGTTCGCGCTGCGCCAGCGGGTGGCCGGCGGGCACGGCCGCGACGAACGGCTCGTCGTACAGCGGTGCGATGGCCAGGTTGGTGTCGGGGAAGGGCTCGGCCAGGATGGCGGCGTCGATCTCGCCCAGGCGCAGTTGCTCCAGCAGCTTGGCGGTCAGGTTCTCCTGCAGCATCAGCGGCATCTGCGGCGTGCGCTCGATCACCTGCTTGACCAGATCGGGCAGCAGGTAGGGGCCGATGGTGTAGATGACACCCAGGCGCAGCGGGCCGGCCAGCGGGTCTTTGCCGCGCTTGGCGATTTCCTTGATGGCGGCGGCCTGCTCCAACACGGTCTGCGCCTGGCGGACGATGTCCTCGCCCAGAGGGGTGACGGCGACCTCGCTGGCGTTGCGCTCGAACAGTTTCAGTTCCAGCTCTTCTTCCAGCTTCTTGATGGCGACGCTGAGGGTGGGCTGGGAGACGAAACAGGCCTCGGCCGCCTTGCCGAAGTGTTTTTCGCGCGCCACGGCGACGATGTATTTGAGTTCGGTCAGGGTCATGCGGCTATCGGCTCAGGCTTTCAGATAGTCGGATTTTGCACCCAACCAGCGCTCCACGTGCCGTTCGGCCAGCGCCGGGTGCTCGGCCCAGAGCCGTGGCGCCCAGGCGCGGGCCCAGTCCAGCAGGTGGGTGTCGGTGGCCAGGTCGGCAAAGCGCAGCAGCGGCGCGCCGGACTGGCGTGCGCCCAGAAACTCGCCGGGGCCGCGGATGTCCAGGTCGCGGCGGGCGATTTCGAAGCCGTCGTTGGTCTCGGCCATGGCGCGCAGGCGCTCGCGCGCGGTGTCGCTGACGCGACCGTTCTCGTTGGGCGAGTACAGCAGCATGCAGACCGAGGCGGCCGTGCCCCGCCCCACCCGCCCGCGCAGCTGGTGCAACTGGCTCAGGCCAAAGCGCTCGGCGTGCTCGATGACCATGAGCGAGGCGTTGGGCACGTCCACCCCCACCTCGATGACGGTGGTGCTGACCAGCACGCCCATGGCACCGGCACTGAACAGGGCCATCACCGCTTTTTTCTCGGACGGTGGCATGCGCGAATGCAGTAGACCCACCAAGATCGGAGAGCCATCGGCCCCGGTGAGGCCGGCCATTGCGGCCGACAGTTCGGCGTGGGTGGCGGTGGCGTTGCTCAGGTCCAGCGCCTCGCTTTCCTCGATCAGCGGGCAGACCCAATACACCTGCCGGCCTTCGGCCACCTGGCGGCGCAGGCGCTGGATCAGCTCGTCGCGCCGGCTGTCGGCCAGCACCTTGGTGACGATGGGCGTGCGGCCGGGCGGCAGTTCGTCGATGGTGGAGACGTCCAGGTCGGCGTAGTAGCTCATGGCCAGGGTGCGCGGGATGGGCGTGGCGCTCATCATCAGCAGGTGCGGCTCCAGGCCGGCGTCCTGCATTTTTTCGCGCAGGGCCAAGCGCTGGGCCACGCCAAAGCGGTGCTGCTCGTCGATCAGCGCCAACGCCAGCCGCTGGAAACGCACCTGTTCCTGGATGACCGCATGGGTGCCCACCACCAGCGCCGCTTCGCCGCTGGCGATTTGCGCCAGCATGGCGGTGCGCTCTTTCTTTTTCTGGCTGCCGGTGAGCCAGGCCACGGTCTTGCCCAGCGGCGCCAGCAGGGGGGTGAGCCAGCCCACCAACTTGCCGAAGTGCTGCTCGGCCAGGATTTCGGTGGGCGCCATCAGCGCGCACTGCCAGCCGGCGTCGATGGCCACCGTGGCGGCCAAGGCCGCCACCACCGTCTTGCCGCTGCCCACATCGCCTTGCAGCAGGCGGTGCATGGGCACGGGGCGCGCCAGGTCCTGCGCGATGTCGTCGCCCACGCGGCGCTGCGCGGCGGTGAGCTGGAAGGGCAGCACCGCCAGCAACTGTTCGTGCAAGCCGCCCGGGCGCGTGGGCAAGGCGGGCGCGCGCAGCCCGGCCCGTTCCTGTTTGGCGCGGTGCTGCGACAGCTGCTGGGCCAACAGCTCCTCGGCCTTCAGGCGCTGCCAGGCCGGGTGGCTGCGGTATTCCAGCGCGGCCAGCGGCACATCGGGCCGCGGCTGGTGCAGAAAGCGCAGCGCGTCGCGCAGGCTCCAGGGGCGTTCCGGGGCCCCCAGGGCCGCGGCGGCTGAAGGCGGCGCGCCGTCACGCCAGGACAGGCCGGGGCATTCGGCCAGGGCCGGCGCCGGTACCGTGTCGCTCAGGTCGGCGCGGTTCAGGCCGGCCAGCACCGCGCGGCGCAGGTAGGCCTGGGGCAGCCCGGCGCTGGTCGGGTACACCGGGGTCAGCGCCTGGGGCAGCTCACCGCCGGCGGCGTGGAAGCTGGGGTGCATCATCGTCCAGCCCAGAAAGCCGCCGCGCAGCTCGCCCCGGGCGCGGACGCGGGCGCCCACCGCCAGCGCCTTCTGGTGGCTGGGGTAAAAGGTGAAGAAGCGCAGGGTGCAGGTGTCGCTGCCGTCGTTGAGCGTCACCAGCAGCTGGCGCCGGCCGCCGTGGGACAGTTCGCAGGCGGTGACCACGCCCTCGATCTGCGCCGTCTCGCCCTCGCGGGCGTCGGCCAGCCGGGTGATGCGGGTTTCGTCCTCGTAGCGCAGCGGCAGGTGCAGCGCCAGGTCGATCGGCCGCACCAGGCCCAGCTTGCGCAGAGCTTTTTGCGGCGCAGAGAGGGGCTTGGCCGCCGCCGTGCCCCGGCTGTTGCGGGCCGCGGCGGGAGCGGCCGGTGTGTCGAGCGGCACGGAAGGCGGTTGGGACATGGCGGCATTGTGCCGCCTCGGCGCCGTGCGGCGCCCCGGGTCAGGCGCCGCCGCCCGGCCGCGCCTGCGGCTTGAGCAGCACCGCCACCAGGGTGACAACGGTCAGCGGGACCACAAAGCCCATCATCACGGCCGAGAAAGCGGGCAAGGCGTCGTGTGCCTGGGCACTCAGGACCAGGTAAGCGGTGTAGGCCACGTAATAGCCGAGGAAGACCGCCCCCTCCCAGCGGGCGATTTCGCGGCCGCTCAGGAAGACCGGCAAACAGGCCAACGCCACAGCCAGCATCACCCACAGGTCGAAGCTGAGCAGCGACGGCGCCAGCGGCAGACCGGCCCCGCCCGAGACCGCACCCGCCAAACCGATGCAACCCAGGATGTTGAAGGTGTTGCTGCCTACCACATTGCCCACCGCGATGTCGCGCTCGCCCTTGAGGGCGGCGGTGAGCGAGGTGGCGACCTCGGGCATGGAGGTGCCGGCCGCGACGATGGTCAAGCCGATGACCAGGTCGCTCACCCCCAGGGACTTGGCGAAGGCGACCGAGGCCATGACCAGCCAGTCCGAGCCCAGCACCAGCAGCACCAGACCGACCAGGATCAGCGCCGCCTGCGCGGACCAATGGGCGTCCCAGGCGCCGGGGGCAGCGGGTGGCAATTCCGCCTCGAATTCGGCGGCCGCGGCGGCCGACTCGCGGCGCGACTGCACCACCAAAAACACGGTGTAGGCCACCATGAGCACCAGCAGGAAGGCCCCTTCCCACCAGTCGATACGACCGTCCAGGCCCAGCGCCACCAGCAACAGCGAGGCCCCCAGCATGATCGGCACTTCCTGGCGAATCAGCTGCACGTGCACCAGCAAGGGCGCGATCAAGGCGCTGGCCCCCAGAATGAACAGCACGTTGAAGATGTTGCTGCCCACCACGTTGCCGACCGCGATGTCGGTCTGCCCATTGAGGACCGCCCCGGTGGAGACGGCCATTTCGGGCGCGCTGGTGCCGAAGGCCACGATGGTGAGCCCCACCACCAGCGGCGAGATGCCGAACGACAGCGCCAGCTTCGACGCCCCCCGCACCAGGGTGTTGGCGCCGATCACCAGCGCCACCAAACCCGCCGCGAACCACCACATGTTCATCCACATGACCGCACCTATTGCCAGGAAAACGCCCGCCCAGCGGGGGGACAGCAGGAGGGCAAAGCGCCCCCCCAAAAAAGATCCGAGGACAGAATGTACCTGATCCCTGCCTCGGCCTCTCAGCCGTCTTCGGGCCCCGGGCCACGCCCCAAGGCCTGGCGCAGCAGGTGGTGCTCGAACGCCCGGGCAATCGGCGAGAGCTGCTTGCCGCGCAGGCGCACGATGTACCAGTGCGCGTGAATGGGAAAGCCCTGCACCGGCAGTAGCGCCAGCCCTTCCTGCGCCGGGTCGGCCGCCAGCGCGTGGCGCGACAGCACGGCGATGCCCAGGCCGCCGGCCACCGCCTGCTTGATGGCCTCGTTGCTGCCCAGCTCCAGCCGCACCTGGGGCGCCCAGCCCTGTGCGGCGAAGTGCTGGGCCGCCGCCATGCGGGTGCCCGAGCCTGTTTCGCGCAGGATGAAACGCTCGCCCTGGATGTCGGCCAGGGTCAGGGCGGCGCGGCCCGCCAGCGCGTGGCCGCGTGGCGCCACCACCACCAGCGGGTTGGCCAAAAACTCGCGCGCGTCCACTTCCAGGTCGCGCGGTGGGATGGACATGATGCACAGGTCGTCCCGGTTCTGGCGCAGGCGCTGGACCACGCCGTCGCGGTTGAGGATTTCCAGGGCGATCTCCACCTCCGGGTGCGCCTGGCAGAAGGAACCGAGCCAGCGCGGCACAAAGTACTTGGCCGTGCTGACCACCGCCACCTTCAGCCGCCCGCGGTGCAAGCCCTTCATGGCCGCCACCTGCTGCTCGAACAAGGCCCAGGCATCGACCATGCCGCGCGCGGTCTGCACCAACGCCTCCCCGGCGGCGGTGAGGTGCACCTTTTTGCCAATCACCTCGTGCAGCGGCAGGCCGACCGACTCGGTCAACTCCCGCAGCTGCATGGAGGCGGTGGGCTGGGTGACGTGGGTGGCCCGCGCCGCGCCGCTGACGCTGCCGTGCTCGGCCAGCGCCAACAGGGTGCGCAGCTGCCGGAAGGTGACACTCATAGCTTTTTATCTATGGTTAATTGTCATTAAATCGATTTTACAGAATGCATGGGGCGCCGTAGCATCCCGGCCCAAGGAATCCCCATGAACAACCTGCTCGACCCCGCGATCCTGTTTTTCCTCTTCGGCGCCTTTGCCGGCCTGGTCAAATCCAACCTGGAAATCCCGGCGCCCATCTCGCGCTTCCTGTCGCTGTACCTGTTGATGGCGCTGGGCCTCAAGGGCGGGTTTGCGCTGGCGGCGTCGGGCTTCACGCTGGAGGTGGTGCGCAGCCTGGGCGCGGCCGTGACGCTGGCGGTGCTGGTGCCGCTGCTGGGCTACCTGGTGCTGCGGCGCTGGCTGTCGGGCCTGGACGCGGCGGCGGTGGCCGCCACCTACGGTTCGGTCAGCGCGGTCACCTTCATCACCGCCGTGCAGACGATGGACCACCAGGGCCTGCCCTACGGCGGCCACATGGCCGCGGCGATGGCGCTGATGGAGTCGCCCGCCATCGTCCTGGCGGTGGTGATGGCCAACACCCTGCGCCAGCGCGCCGCCGGCGGGCTGGCGTTGGGCGGCGGCACGGCGGCTCTCACCGCCCCGGGCAGCGCTGCCGTGGGCTTGCCGCTGGGCAAGGTGCTGCACGAGTCCTTCACCGACGGCGCGCAGCTGCTGTTGCTGGGGGCCATGGTGGTGGGCTTCGTCACCGGCGACACCGGCCAGGCCGCGATGCAACCCTTCACCGGCGACCTGTTCAAGGGCATGCTGGCCTTCTTCCTGCTGGACATGGGCCTGCTGGCCGCGCGCAACCTGCCCAAGGTGAAAGGGCAATCGCCCTGGCTGGTGGCCTACGGCGTGGTCGGCCCGCTGGTGCATGCCGGCCTGGCGCTGGGCCTGGCGTGGGCGGCGGGCATTGCCGCGGGCGACGCCGCCCTGCTTATGGTGCTGGCCGCCAGCGCGTCCTACATCGCGGTGCCGGCGGTGCTGCGCCACGCCATCCCGGAGGCCAACCCGTCGCTCTACTTCGGGTTGTCGCTGGGCGTCACCTTCCCGCTCAACATCCTGTTCGGCATCCCGCTGTACATCGGCGTGGCCCACGCGGTGCTGGGCTGACGCCGGCTGCGCACGCGGTTCAGCCCAGGCGGTCGTGCAGGGCGACCAGCGCCTGGGTCAGCTTGTGCTTCGGGTCCAGATGCACCATGGGCCGCGACAGCTGGTGCGACTCGCGCACCTTGACCGACGACGGCAGATAAGGCTGCAGCACCGGCAGGCCTTCGTCCACCAGTTCCTGCACCAGGCGCTGCGGTAGGTTGGCGCGCGGCTGGAACTGGTTGACCACGATGCCCTTGATGGCCAGCGCCGGGTTGTGGTCGGCGCGGATTTCCTGCACGTTGGCCAGCAGGGTGTAGAGCGCCTGGCGCGAGAAATCGTCGCAATCGAAGGGGATGAGACAGCCACTGGCGCCCATCAGCGCCGAGCGGGTGTAGAAGTTCAGCGCCGGCGGGGTGTCGATGTAGATGCGCTCGTAGGTCTCGCCCAACTGCTGCAGCGCCTCGCGCAGCTTGTAGATCTTGTGGCGCGATTCGAGCTTGGTCTGCAGCTCGTCCAGCCGCTGGCTGGCGGCCATGACGTGCAGCCGCTCGAACGGCGAGGCCACTGCGAAGTGACCGGCCGGCTCGGGGTGGAAGGTGAAGCTCAGCGTCTGGTCGAAAAAGCTGGCCACGGTGGGCTGGCCCTCGGCCACCTGGCCGCCCAGCAGGTACTGGGTGGAGTTGCCCTGCTGGTCGAGGTCGATGAGCAGGGTGCGCAGGCCCTGCGCCGCGCTGATGGCCGCGAGGTTGGAGGCGATGGTGGACTTGCCCACCCCACCTTTCTGGTTGAACACGACGAGCGGCATGCGAACTCCTGTTTGTTGCACTGCAGCATTATGCCTTCTGCGACAATCCGGGCCTTGTTCTTTCCTTGGAACGGGCCCGTCCGGCCCTCAAGCCCATGACCCTGTCTGCCTCTGGCGCGGCGCGCGCCCACACCCTCAGCGACTTCGACTTTTCGCTGCCCCCCGACCTCATCGCCCAGCACCCCGCCGCCGAACGCAGCGCCTCGCGCCTGCTGGACGGCACCGGCGCCGCGCCGGTGGACCGCATCTTCCGCGACCTGCCCGGCCTGCTGCGCGCCGGCGACCTGCTGGTGTTCAACGACACGCAGGTGATCAAGGCCCGGCTGTTTGGCGAAAAGGCCACCGGCGGCAAGGTGGAACTACTGGTGGAGCGCGTGCTGCCCGGCCCCGGCCACGAGGTGGTGGCCCACATGAAGGTGAGCAAGAAACCGCCGCTGGGCGCCACGCTGCACATGTACGCGGGCGGCACCACCCCTGGCAGTACGGCGGCCGGCACACCGCCCACCGCCTTCACCGCCACGCTGCTGGGCCGCTGGCCGAACGACGACGGCCCGCTGTTCCGCTTCGCCTTCAGCGACGAACCGCACGCGCTGATGGCCGCCCACGGCCACGTACCGCTGCCGCCCTACATCGAGCACGGCGACACCGCCGAGGACGAACGCCGCTACCAGACCGTGTTTGCCAAGCACCCCGGCGCGGTGGCCGCCCCCACCGCCGCCCTGCACTTCGACGAAGGCGTGCTGGCCGCACTGGACGCGCGCGGCGTGCAACGCGCCAGCGTCACCCTGCACGTGGGCGCCGGCACCTTCCAGCCCTGCAAGACCGAGAACATCGCCGAGCACGTGATGCACAGCGAGTGGTACCAGGTGCCCGAGGCCACGCAGCAAGCCATCCGCGCCACCCAAGCGGGCGGCGGACGCGTGGTGGCGGTGGGCACCACCAGCGTGCGCACGCTGGAGAGCTGGGCCCGCACCGGCCAGGCCAACGGCGACACCGACATCTTCATCACCCCGGGCTTTCCGTTCCAGGTGGTGGACGTGCTGGTCACCAACTTCCACCTGCCCAAGAGCACGCTGATGATGCTGGTGAGCGCGTTTGCGGGGTACGACCACGTGATGGCGCTGTACCGACACGCGATTGCGCAACGCTACCGCTTTTTCAGCTATGGTGACGCCATGCTGCTGCAGCGCACCGCCTGAGCCCCCCTCTACCCACCGGAACACCCACCATGGCCCACGACCGCACCGAGACCGTGTTCGACACCGAAGACCTGCTGTTGAGCCTGTGCAACTCCGTCACCAAGGTGCTCAACGCCGCCACCCATGGCCAGGTCACCTACTCGGGCATGGTGCAGCGCATCCAGAAAACCTGCCTCAAGCCCGACATCGGCTGCTTCGTGCTGTTCGACGGTGGCTTCTCCGGCCTGGTGATCCTGAATTTCAGCGCACCGGCGGCCATGGAGCTGTACCAGAGCTACCTGCTCAACATGGGCATGGCCAAGGCAGACCTGGCCAGTTCCCACACCTCGGACGAGGTGGCCAACGTCATGGGCGAGCTGATGAACCAGGTGCTGGGCGACTTCACCAGCAAGGTGCGGCGCGAGTTGCAGACCCACATCACCCAGAACCAGCCCAAGATGCTGGTGATCAACAAGCAGGTGGTGCTGAGCGTGGACGCCAACCTCGACCACCCCGAGGCGCGCCGCGTGACCTTCTACACCGGCCGCAACCACATTTTTTACCTGGAACTGGCCATCGACCGGACCGAGTTCGTCAAGCTGGTGGACTTCGAGCCGCAGGAAGCCCCCGACCCCGACGCGCTGATGGCCCAGCTGGCCAGCGACGCGCCCCCCGCCGCCCCCGGTGCGGCCCCGGCCGCGCCGGCCCAGGGGGGCGACAACGACACCGACGCCCTGCTGCGCTCCCTGGGCATGTGAGCCCCCCGACCCCCACCATGCTGAAGTTCGACCTCCTCCAGACCGATCCCGCCCGCGAAGGGTACGAAGGCTCCCACGCCCGCCGGGGCACCCTCACGCTCAACCACGGCGTGGTGCAGACCCCCATCTTCATGCCCGTGGGCACCTACGGCACCGTCAAGGGCGTGATGCCGCAAAGCCTGCACGACATGGGCGCGCAGATCATCCTGGGCAACACCTTCCACCTGTGGATGCGCCCGGGATTGGACATCATGCAAGGCTTTGGCGGCCTGCACGGGTTCGAGAAATGGGACAAGCCCATCCTCACCGACTCGGGCGGCTTCCAGGTGTGGAGCCTGGGCGCCATGCGCAAGATCACCGAAGAAGGGGTGCACTTCGCCAGCCCGGTGAACGGCGACAAGCTGTTCATGTCGCCCGAGGTGAGCATGCAGATCCAGACCATCCTGAACAGCGACATCGTGATGCAGCTGGACGAGTGCACGCCGTACTGGCAGGGTGAAAAAGGCTCAGGCCACATCACCACCGAAGCCGAGGCGCGCCAGAGCATGGAAATGAGCCTGCGCTGGGCCAAGCGCTCGCAAGACGAATTCGCTCGGCTGGAAAACCCCAACGCGTTGTTCGGCATTGTGCAGGGCGGCATGTTCGAGCACCTGCGCCAGGAATCGCTGGAAGCGCTGGTGGCCATGGACTTCCCCGGCTACGCGGTGGGCGGCGTGAGCGTGGGCGAACCCAAGGACCTGATGCTGCAGATCATGGCGCACACGCCGCACCGCCTGCCCGCGCACAAGCCACGCTACCTGATGGGCGTGGGCACGCCCGAGGACCTGGTGGACGGCGTGGCCTGCGGCGTGGACATGTTCGACTGCGTGATGCCCACGCGCAACGCGCGCAACGGCACCATCTTCACCCGCTACGGCGACCTGAAGATCCGCAACGCCCGCCACAAGGCCGACCCGCAGCCGCTGGACACCACCTGCACCTGCTACGCCTGCGCGGGGAGTAGCGGCGTGAGCTGGGACGCGGGCGGCCGCGAAGGCTTCAGCCGCGCCTACCTGCACCACCTGGACCGCTGCGGCGAGATGCTGGGCCCCATGCTCACCACCATCCACAACCTGCACTACTACCTGGCCCTGATGCAGGAGGTGCGCGACGCGCTGGATGCTGGCACTTTCGGCGCATTCCGCCAGCAGTTCAAGGCCGACCGGGCGCGCGGGGTTTAAGCCGCCACAAACACCGTCAGCACGCCGGTGTAGCCGTACAACCGGTGGTGGGCGATCTCCCCCCCGGCGAAAAACCCGACCAGGGGCACGTCACCCAGGGCCTTGCGCACCAGGTGCAGCTCGGCGCTGGGGCCGCCAAAGTGCGGCCCGCCCCGGCCGCTGCAGCTGATGTAAACCGCGCCGGCCATGCGCCGCGCCGGGTGCGGGGCGTGGGCCGTCTCGGCCTCGGACAAGGCCAGCGCCGTGGCCAGGGGGCGCTCCTCGGGTTCCAGTTCCTCGCGGATTTCGGTGCAGATGCGGACCAGGTCGGCGCTGGCGGCCTGCACGTGGCGTTCGCAAAAGCTCAGGCGCGCGCCGACAGCCACCGTGTCGGCCACGGCAAATCCGCGCCGGCCCGGGTCCAGCCCGATCAGGTGTCGGACCCGCACCTCTTCGCCAAAAGCGGCCGGCGTGCGCCCGGCCGCCGGCGGGAGCGCGCCTTCCACGGCCAGGCCCACCAAGGTCTGGCGCAAGCGCGTCACCGCGGTGTGCGGGTGCTCCAAGGTGATGCCCAGGTCCTCCAGCAGCACGTCCAGGGCGTCGCGGCCGTCCAGCGTCAGCACCACGTGGCCGTCGGCGCGGTCCACCCGGTGCGCCGGTGACACCGGCCGCACCCCCTGGGTGACGCGCGACAGCAGCGGCACGTCCGGCCCGAAGGCCACGCCGCTCAGGCCCCCGTGGAACACACCCGAGGCGCCACGCACCCCACGCCCGGCCAGGGCGCCGCGGCTGGAGCGCGCGAACTGCACCACCGGGCCGCGGCTGGCCGCCAGGCCGCCAAAGACGTAACCGCTGGCGGTGCGTTCGGCCACCTCGGCGATCAGCTCGGCCACGTCGGGCGTGGCCCCGTCGGCGTGCACCAGGGCGGTGTGGGCGGTGAAGCCCCCCACCCCCTGCGCGGCTGGCAGCGGGGCCACCCCGCTGAACACCCGGTACTGGTCGGGCGTCAGGTCGCACAGCATGACGGACAGCGCCGGCTCGTCAAAGTACTCGGCGTTGTTGGCGCACACCCCCACGCCCACGGTGCCGACCCAGTCGGTCACCTCGGGCAGCTCGGCACCGAAGTGGTCGAGGATGTCCTGCGCGTCGCGGGCGTAGTGGTCGGTCAGGTAGAGCAGGCCCAGGCCGGGTTGGGCGGCGTGGTCGGGCAAGGCCATTTGCGCCCGCAGCTGCGCCAGCACCAGCGCGGCGGCCATGCGCCATTGCGGGTGGGTGGCGTGGGCCTGGGGGAACAGCTTCACGGGGCGTCAGCGGCTGCGCGGGGCGGCTTTTTTGGCCGGGGCGGCGCGGTCAGCGGCGGGCACGGCCCGGGGGGGTTTGGCGGCGGCCTTGGCCGGCGTGGCCTGGGCGGACTTGGCCGCGGCACGGGGCTTGGGTGCGGTCTGGGCCGGCGCGGGCGCGGCCTCGGTGGCGGCGGCCGTCATCTGGCTGGCGGCCTCGGCGCTGGCCTGCACCGTCTGGGCCACCTGCTCGGCGGCGCGGCTGGCCTGGTCGGCCATGTCGCGCACGGCGCCGGCGGCAATCGTCTGGAACTGCTCGGTCAGCGAATTCCACCACTGCATCGGGTCCACGGCGGGTCGGCTGGCGGCCGCGCCGTCGGCGGGCTCGGGGGCCGGCGCGGGACTGGCAGCGGGCGCAGCCGCCGGTGGGGTCGCGGCCTCGGGGCGGATCTTGAACGCCTCGGCCATCTCGCCCATGCTGACGTTCATGCCCTTCAGGGTGGCCAGGGTCATTTTCTGGACCTCCAGCGCCTGGATGGTGGCGCCCAGGGCCTTGGTGTTCTGGTCCAGCCAGAAGTGCACGGCGCGCAGGTCCTGGATGCGCTTGTCCAGCTCCTCCACGTCGAAGGTGGGCGCCACCCAGTGGCTCATGGGCGGCATGCCCGGCACGCCGGACTGCAACCCGGGCGCGACGGAACCGGCGGCCTGGCGGGTCAGGTTCTGCAGGAACTCGAAACCGGGGATGTACTGGGCAAAGGCGTTGAGGTCGGGGGTGCTCATGGGGGTCTCCGGGTGGGCCAGACAAGCGGCGCGCGGCGCCAGCCGCCACGGTGCCTAGCATGCCACAGCTTGCGGCGCTTGCCCACGGGTCGGACGCGACCCAGGGCCGCGGTCCGCCCGCTTGACGTGTGTCAACCCCACCGGCGGGCGCTTGCCGCAGAATGGTCCCAGATGCGATCGCCCCCCTCGCGGGAGCCGTACCCGCCACACCCCCACAGGAGACCCCATGTCCGCCCCGATTTCCGACACCTTCGCCCAGCAACTGCGCCAGATGCGCACCGACCTGATCGCCCAGATCCGCGCCCAGCGCGGGGGCCAACTGGGGCGCGCCGAGGCCGCCCCCGACCGCCACGACGACCAGAGCGGCGACCGCGCCCAGCTCGGGGCCGAGCGCGACCTGGCCATGCTGCTGGACGAACGCGAAACGGCCGAGCTCAACGCCATCGACGCGGCCCTGCAGCGCATCGCCAGCGGCGACTACGGCCTGTGCCAGGCCTGCGGCGTGGCCATTCCGACGGCGCGGCTGCACGCCAACCCGATCGCGCTGCGCTGCGTCAACTGCCAGAGCCAGCAGGAAGCCGCGCAGGGCGGCGTGGCCCACCCCACGCTCTGACCCCACGCGCGAGCCGGGCCGGGTCAGTCGCGCGGCACCACCGTCTGCTCGATCGCGCCGAACAGGCTGAGCCCGTCGCGCCCGATCGCGTCCAGGCGCAGCGTGTCGCCGTGGCACAACGGGGCCGCCGGCCCCGCCGACAGGTCCCCGCAACCCACCACCGCCCCCGCGCGCAGGCGCCGCGTGGCACACAGCTGGGCCAGCACGTCGCCCCAGGCGTGGGGCGCCTGCCCGGCGTCCAGGCGTTGCACGGGAGCCCCCGCGGCGCGCCAGGGCAGCACCACCTGTGCCCGGCCCTGGTGCCAAGCCGTGCCCAACTCGTCCGGGGTGATGGCCACCGGCCCCAGCGTCACCCCCGGCCGGCTGCGCACCCCGGCCGCCCCGGCCCCGCGCTGCAGGGTCGTGTCCAACGCCAGCACCAGCAGGCGCACGCCCTCCAGCGCCAC